>CAMHIV010000025.1 GCA_946185185.1 uncultured Treponema sp.
ACTTCAGAAATCGATTTTGAAGACAGACCTTCTTTTGGGGAAAACAAGGTTGATGCTTTCCCTACAGCAAGATTGAATTTTGACTATGTGGGTGCAAATTCAGACCTTTCTGTAAAACTTAAGTTTGACAAAACTTCTATTTACGAAGGTTACTACTGGGATATTCTTGACGAATTTACAGCCCGCGCTTATGTTGGTAATGCACAGTTTGAAGCAGGAAAGATGCGTATTGTTTGGGGAAAAGGAGACAAACTTCACGTTCTTGATAACTTCAATGCCAATGATTATCTGGATTACATTATTCCTGATTACATTGACCGCCGTATTGCTGAACCAATGTTCCGCGCTGTATACAGTACAAACAGCAATATCAAGGTTGAAGGTATTTACACTCCAATGATGACTGCAGACCGTCTTGCAGACAGTGGTGTTTGGCAGCCAAAAGCTACAAAAACACTTACTAGTACTCTTGAAGGTCTTGTTATGGAAAGTGTAACTGGCGTTGAAGGTCTTCTGGCTGCTTCTAAGTTCTCTGCTGACAAGCTTTATCCTGATACACATAAGCTTAAGTATGGTCAGTATGGTGGACGCGTTACATTTACAGCAGGTTCTGTAGACCTTGGTTTCAGCTACTACAATGGACGTAACAAGCAGCCTTCTGCAAATCTTGAACCAATTATCAATAAGAAAGCTGCCGTAGGAATGATTGAAAAACTTGATTCACCAGTTCTTCTGAATGCAATTTCATCGGTTGCTCCTCAGATGGGACTTTTGATTCCATCTTTGAAGACTCGTCTTAACAAGTTTAATTACAAATTCCTTGATTATCTTGCTTCAGAAAGTTATTCAACATCACTTTTGGATTATGACAAGATGCAGGTATTTGGATTTGAAGCAGCTGCAGTTCTTTTTGGCCGCTTAAACAGCCGTCTTGAAGTTGCTTACAATCTTACAGAAGATATTGCCGGTGACGATCCTTGGGTACACAACAACAGTTTGGGTTGGGTTGCTGGTTTTGATATGGACCTTCCAATTCACAACGTAAACATTAACGTTCAGAATCAGGGAAGCTACATTTTGAACAACCACAAAATCGGTGCTGCAGAATTCCAGCCATTCAAAGAAGATTATGATTTGTTCAAAACTTCTATGATGGGCTATGTTCTTGCAAATGCATTGCTCAAGTACTCTTATGGTGCTTACGATGTAGATTACGATCCAACTGGCTGCTACACAAACAATAAGCTTGTTGTTGATATTACTGATACCTGGAATCATGAAAAGATTAAGCTTGATTTGAAGGGAATCTGGGGTATCGAACGCGGTGATGTAATCGTTATTCCTACAGTTACATTTATCGTAAAAGATGACTGGAATATCAATTTGTCTGGTATGTACATCTGGTGTAAGGATTCTGACAGCGAATTTGACGGCTGGCAGAGAAATAGCTTTGCTCAGATTGGCGTAAAGTACCAGTTCTAGTATAATGAACTGACTGGAGATTAGGTTCTTCAGTCAGTTTTTTTTCGGTGGTTGAGGTTCTCGAAACCTCTTTTTTTATGAAAAATGAAAAAATGAATAAAGTGTGCCGAGTACTTGGAATTGATCCTGGTCTTGCAAATACAGGTTTTGGAATTATTGATTCCTGCCACGGTCAATACCGGATGGTAAGTTACGGCGTTATCGAAACTTCTTCTTCTCAATCCCATGGAGAAAGGCTTCTTACAATATATTCAAGGCTTCAGGCTGTCATAGATGAGTTTAAGCCAGACGAAGCTTGTATGGAAGCGCTTTTTTTTGCGCGAAATGTTACCAGTGCAATTTCTGTTGCAGAAGCGAAAGGGGTTGTTACGCTTTGTCTTTCGCAAAATGCAATTCCTGTAAATGAATATAAGCCTAATCAAATAAAAAAAGCAGTCACTGGAACTGCTTCTGCTGATAAAGAACTGGTTGAGCGCTATGTTCAGCTGCTTTTAAATCTGGAAGTAAAACCGGAACCGGATCACGCGGCAGATGCCCTTGCCGGAGCAATCTGCCACATTCATACCGCTTTTGGTTCACCTTCTATCTGATGAACATACAGTCGCCGTAAGAGAAGAATCGGTAGCGGTTTTCAACAGCAGTTTTGTATGCCGAAAGAATATTTTCCCGGCCGGCAAAGGCGCTCACAAGCATAATCAGTGTACTTTCAGGTGTGTGAAAGTTTGTAAACATCTGGTCAACTACTTTGAATTTATATCCAGGGTACATAAAAATATGTGTACTGCTGGTTCCTGCCTTTATAATTCCATTTTCATCGGCCGCAGATTCCAATGTTCGTACAGAGGTTGTTCCAACGGCAAGAATAGGGCGGCCTTCTTTTTTTGCGCGATTGATTTTTTCTGCTGTTGACTCAGGAACTGTAAATACTTCTTCGTGCATTTTGTGGTCTTCAATATTTTCTTCGCGCACAGGAAGAAAGGTTCCAAGGCCTACATGCAAAGTTACAAAATCCCGTTCTATTCCTTTTTCGTTCAGGCGGGAAAGCATTTCTTCTGTAAAATGAAGGCCGGCAGTAGGGCAGGCTGCGCTCCCGGTTTCTTTTGCGTATACATTCTGGTAGCGTTCGGAATCTTCATCAGTATCTTCTCGGCGGATGTAAGGCGGAAGCGGAATGTGTCCGTTTTTTTCAAACCATTCTTCGGTGATTACAAAATCAAAATGCATTGCCCGAAATTCTGTTCCGGCGTTTCCCGGATGATCGATGATTGTGCCGATTGAGCCGTCCGGGAATTTGTAACGCATTCCGGCTTTCTGTTTTTTTGCTCCTTTTACCATTGTGTTCCAGACATTTCCGTTTCGGTCAATCTGGTTCAAAAACATAAATTCTGTTTCACGGCCAGTAGTTTCTTTGATTCCGTAGCAGCGGGCACGGCGAACTTTTGAATTGTTAAAAATCATAAGTGTTCCAGGCAGAATCAAGTCTGGAAGATCGTCCATTTTATGGTGTTCTGTTTCGCCGGTTTTGCGGTTCAAAAGCATAAGCCGGTCCTGTCCGCGGATTCCGCTTGGATGCTGTGCGATAAGTTCTTCTGGTAAATCGAAATTAAAATCTGTAAGTTTCATAAAATATTCCTAGAAAAGAGAGTTTTGTTCTCTAATGGTATCTTTTCTAAACTCAAGTCCAAGGTGTGTGTATGCTTTTTCTGTTACAATTCGACCCCGCGGAGTTCTTTGAAGAAGCCCGCACTGAATCAGATATGGTTCGTAATAATCTTCCAGTGTATCCTGGCTTTCGCCGATTGAAATTGCAAGTGTTTCGGCACCTACCGGCCCCCCTGCAAAATTATTAATGATAGTTGAAAGTATTTCCCGGTCGATATGCTCTAAGCCAAGTTCGTCGATTTCCAGCTGGGAAAGCCCGTTTTTTACGATATTCACGGTTATTGTGTCGGAATTCATTACAGCGGCGTAATCTCTCATGCGGCGAAGAACGCGGTTTGCAACTCGTGGAGTTCCGCGGGAACACTGCCCCATAAGTAGGGCGGCATCTTCTTCAACCTTTACATCCAGAAGTTTTGCAGAGCGTTTGATAACTTTTGCCAGTTCTTCCTTTGAATAATATTCAAAGCGCTGAATAATTCCAAAGCGGCTTCGAAGAGGACTTGCAACGCTGCCGGCTTTTGTTGTGGCGCCAACAAGTGTAAAGCGTGGAATAGGAATTCTGACGGTTCTTGCGGATGCTCCCTGCCCGATAATCCAGTCAAGTTCGTAATCTTCCATTGCGATGTAAAGCATTTCTTCGATTGTGTGCTTTAATCTGTGGATTTCATCGATAAAAAAAACTGTGCCTTCTGTAATTGTAGAAAGTATTCCGACCAAATCCTTTGGTTTTTCAAGGGCTGGGGCACTGGTAATTTTAAATTCGGCGCCAAGTTCCCTTGCTGAAATTTGAGCTAAAGTTGTTTTTCCTAAGCCGGGTGGTCCAATTAAAAAAAGATGGTCCAACGGTTCATTTCGTTCTTTTGCGGCTTTGATAAAAATATCCAGATTTTTGCGCACCTTTTCCTGCCCGATAAAATCATTCAGGCTCTGGGGACGAAGATTTACACCTTTTTCGAGGTCGTCGTCAAAGTCCGGAATTGGCTGGTCGCTTCGTACGATATGAAGGAATTTGTCATCGTTTATGTTCATGCTGGAACCTTCTTTCATCGTACCATCTCCATAAGAGCCTTGCGGAATACCATATCTTCTTTTTCAGTCTGTGTTTTAGAAGCAAAATCCTTTTCGCCTGAAACATTGGCTGCGACTTCTGCAACAACTTCTTCTGCTTTTGCCCGTTCGTAGCCCATGTCGCACAAAGATGATACAACAACGGAAAATGCACTCTTTTTAGGAACTCGTACAGTTTCTGTTTCTGGAATTGTAAGCTTTCCTTTGAGCGCAAGAATCATTTTTGCGGCAGTCTTTTTTCCAATGCCTGGGATTTTTTCGAGGATTTCAAGGTCGCCGTTTTCAAGTGTTTCAACGAGTCGGTTCATGCTGGCACTACTCATAATTTTGATTGCCGCTTTTGGTCCGACTCCGTCAACTTTTAAAAGACTTAAAAATAAGTTTCGTTCAGCATCGCTTGCAAAGCCATACAAATCCATTCCGTTTTCGTAGTGATTAAGGTATGTGTAGGCTTTTGCACGTGAACCAACAGGTGCCAGTTCTTCTAAAGATGTGTCGGGCATGATGATTGACCATTCAATTCCGTTGTTTTCGAGAAGAAGCTGTTTTGGAAATTTTCCGGTTATAGTTCCGGAGATGCTATTGAACATATGTTTATTATAATAAAATCAGGATAACTGTTCAAATGAATGACGAACAAGATTTAAAAACTGCTGAAGCAAAATAGGGTTGTATTCTGTTTTTTCTGCAGCACGAAGGAATTCCTGTTCTGCGTCTTCGATATAGGCTTCTATTTCTTTTGACTTTAGCGGAAGTCTTAATCCAAGCATTCTGTTTTCAAGCGAAAGGCACCTGAAGGTAATTTTTCCTGAAAAGGCGATTTTTATACTGGTGATAATACTTTTTTCTGAATCGGTAAGGAATGCAAAGCTTGCTGAAGTGTCTGTAATGCGGTTTTCCGGGCCAAGTCGTGTAAAAATGCTCACATCCCAGTCGTTGAGCGGAACACGGATGTTTGTAAGAACGTGCCCTTTTGGGATTTCTGTAAAATTCTGCAGGGCGATGTATTTTACGTCAGTTGGGCTTTTGAATTCCAAAACAGCTTCAAGCGCAAGAAGTGGTGCGTAGAGCGTATTTTTATTGTTCGGATCCATTAAATTTCCGCCGATGGTCGCAACATTTCTTACAAACGGTGTTGCAATTGTATCGATGGCTTCCAGCAAAAGACTTGGAAGGTGACGTTCTCCCAGTGCCTGAATTTCAGAAAGAGTTGTTGCCGGACCAAATTCTATATATCGTTCGTGCTTTCCAATATGATTGAATTCCTGAATCAAGGTTGAAGAAATCATTTTTTCCGGTAAATCTGTTGTTGCTGTGCAGCTTCCAACGATGGTGAGATTTGCAATTGTTTTCATCTGGTAAAAAAGTTCCGAAAGATTTCTTGCGTAAAAAATGCTTGATTCGTTGTTTTTCATATTTTTTTCCATAACTTAGATTCCGGTTCTCTTATTGTAAAAATCAATCGAATACAAAATTCCATTTATTAAGGTGTCTATATCTGTACAGCACGGTGAAAGATGTGAAATCAGTTTTTTAATTGAAGTTCGTGTCGGTCTGTTTTTTGCAGTAAGCAGGGAGGCTGCGGCAAAAATTTTTCCAGCATTGCAGTATCCGCATAATTTGATTCCTGCTTTAGAAAAGCCCTTGAGAATATCCTGATAAGCTTCTGTCTGGGAAAAATGCTCCAGAGTTTCGATTTCCTGGTTCATAGTTATGGCAATTGGAATCTTGCAGGAAGGAACCGGTTTTCCATTAAATAGTACTGTGCAGGAACCACAGATTCCATTTTCGCAGCCGGGTTTTACAGAAAGCATTCCCAGTTTTCGAAGAACGAGCATAAGGCTTTCGGATGGAGACGCTTGAATAATTGTTTTTTTATCGTTCAGTGTAAGTGTAAAATTCATTCTTCGCCTCCGTTTTTAGATTCTGTTTCTGGAATCTGGTCGTTATCGGAAATCTGTTCTTGAATTTCGGATTTCTCTTCTTTTTCAAGATATTCTGCGATTTCTTCCGCTTCATGGATTTCTTCAAGAACTGCTTCTGGTTCCTGTGCAAGCTCTTCCAGCCCTTCGTTTTCTTCAGAATTTTCTGTATTTTCGTCTTCTGCCGGTTTGCACAAGGTAAGCTCGTAAAGTTCCTGTTCTGTACATGGAAGATTGTTTACTTCTTTTCCAAGAGCAAGAGAGAGGGCTGAAGAAAAGGCAGCAGGAATGAGGTTGTGAATAAGTTTTCCAATTTGACTTGGCGGATTATCAGATTCCAGAAACGAAATTTTTAGCTGGTCGTAGGAAAGTGTTGTGTTTGCAATCAGTTTTTCCATTTCACGCTGAACGGCAAGGCGGACTGCATTTTCGGCAGCCTTTATCGAATAAATTTCACCGCAGTCGATTGCAATCCAGATTCCGTTTATTTTTTCGCGGTAAGTGTCGGCGTTAAGTTCAACCTCTACGATAGCAGCTCCAAAGGAGGTTGAATGAAATGGGAAGCCTGTGAATTTTTCTTTTTTCCATTGGTTTTTCATTGCCGGCGTGATGGCTTTTTTGGCAACGATTGGAAGTTTTTGAGTTTTTCTTTTGCGGTTTATTTCTTCTGCTGCACGTTTTAAAAGGACCGTCATAATGCTTATGTCCTGATAAAAATTTTCCGGCATAAAGGTTTCTTCTGTTACCGCATATTCTGAGTTTATGGATATTTTTGAAGAATCGAGTTCAAGGATTTCTCCGGCAATTTTTTTCCAGATTGCAGAATTGGTTGCGGATGGACTTATTGCATTAATTACAAGGTTTTCATTTTCGTCCAATTTGAGTTCAATTTTTTCTTCTGAAAGAGGAAATTGTGTTCCGTAAAAGCAGGCGCCGTCGTAGGCTGTGCTAAGACCAATTCCCCGGCGTGGCAAAGAAAAGAACGTGTGCCCGTAGTTTTTTATGTTCTGTTCTGCATTTAACAGAAATGAAGCGTATTTGCGGTTAAAATCGCTTTGCTTTATTATGGCGTTAATTGTTTCAACTGGTTTTGAAAGCTTGAATTTATACGGTGATACAGAAAGTTTTCCGTTGGCGCAGATATTTTTTATTCTCAATTCGTCCGGCAAAATCGAAGTTTTTTTCGAGATTTGCTGAATGTGGTTTTCCAGTGCAAAAAATGCCTGTGAGTCAATCATTTCGGCATAAATCGAACTAGGCGGCTTCATCGAAGAATGAATTTTTACAGAAATGCAAAGATTTTCTATGTTGTAGACTCCGGCACAGGCAACGGCCAGACGATCTGCAATTTCCTGGGCAAAAGGATTTGAATAGCCCGCGTCGCAGTCAATGTTTATCCGCATTGCTTTGATGGTACCGTCTTCGTTTATTGCGCTTTCATAACTTATTTCTGTGTCCAGTCCCGGTTTCATGTAAAGTTCCTGTTCTTCTTTTGAAAGAATCAGCTTTACTGGTTTTTCGGTTAAAACTGCGGCGAGGGCTGTTTGTACTGCCAGCGTTGTTGTGCGCCATATGCCGTTTGTGTTTTCAGTCTGCGAAAGTGTTTTTTGAATTACTATTTTGTCTTCGTCGTAATTTAATACTCTTGCAATATTTTTTGAAAGATAACTTGACCATAGGGTGGTGGTCATAATATTCAGTTTTGAGCCGTCTTTGAAGCAGAATGCACCGCATGGTTCAAGCCATTCCGGAAGGGTTTCGTCAAAATCCCATTTTCCAGAAATCTGATATTTTGCTTCTGCATATTCATCTTTTATAATTTCTTCATCGTCGGTCAGCTTGAAAAATCCTGTTTTAATAACTCTTTGTGCAAGAATCCGTTCCTGATGTTCAAGAGGATTTATGTTTTCTACTGCTTCTTCTATTTGATCCGGTTTTGTATATGTGGACTTTTTACTTTTTCTAGGTAGTTCATCAAGAGAAGGCAAAATATTCATCATGTTTACAAAATCTTCGATTTCGCCTTCTGTGGAATTTTCCTGATCCGGGAATTTTATAATCGGTCTGCTGTAATTATGCGACGCTTCTTTTAATGCAGATTCAATAGTTGTAATGTCAAAAGTGATCTGAATATCTTTTGTAAGTTTTCTGGCGGTTTTTAAATCCGGTCCACAGATTATTCCGACCGGTTGGCCTTCAAAATGAACTTTTTCATTGCAGAAAACTCGGGTGCTTTCTTCCATTGTAATAATTTCGTTTACACCCGGAATATCACGCGCAGAAAAAAAGTAATAACCCTGCGGAAGCTCAGAAAAGTTGATGTTTGTAATTTTTCCGCTTGGAAGGGGACTGCGCACTATTGCGGCATAAAGCATGTCTGGCAATGAACAGTCGATGAAATAGTTTTTTGAAAGATATGAATTTCGTGAGACTCTTTTTTTACTGTTTCGGCGGCTTGTGACTTCAGACATGATGTTCTGTTCCTATTTTTTTTACGGCGTTTATAACCATCTGAACCATTTCGTCGGTCATGTCCGGCCAGAGAGGAATCGTGATTGTTGTTTTGTATCGGTGTGCGGCTTCCGGAAAATTGTTTTCCGTAAAATTCGGGTATCTGTTTTTCCAGTAAGTAAAATAGAACATTGGGATAAAATGCACGGAAATACCGATTCCTTCTTTTTGAAGCAGCTTTGCAAATTCATTCCGGTCGATGTTTAGTTTTTCCGGCACAATACGCAGCAGATAAAGGTGCCAGCAGTTTCCTTTTTCGCTTGGCGGAAGCTGTATAAAATCCAAACATTTAAATGCTTCGTTGTATTTTTCAACGATTCTTTCGCGTTTTGCAAAAAAAAGGTCGACTTTTTTAAGCTGTTCGACACCCAGTGCGGCAAGAATATCCGGCAGATTGAATTTAAAACCCGGAGCCACAATGTCGTATTCCCAGCTTGCTCTTGGCGAAGTATAGCGGTCCCAGGTTGTGCGGTCCATTCCGTGCATGCGCATCATTGTCATTTTTTTTGCAAGTTCAGGATTTCTGGTGCAGACCATTCCGCCTTCCGCTGTTGTAAGAGTTTTTGTTACATAGAAAGAATAAACTCCAGCATCGCCGATTGTACCTGCATATCCTAAATCAGTTTTTGTTGGAAGTGCGTGGGCTGCGTCTTCTATGACCATGACTCCGTATTTTTTTGCAAGGGCACAGATTTTTTCCATGTTGCACGGATTTCCCGCAATATGCACAGGAACTATGGCGCGTACCATTTTGCCTTTTTCGGATTTTAATATTTCTTCGATTTTTTCAGGATCGATGCTGTAAGAATCTTTTTCGATGTCTGCAAAAAAAACATCGGCTCCAAGATGAACGGCACTCATTGCGGTTGAAACAAAAGTGTAGGGTGTTGTAATTACTGCTGTGCCGGGACCAACTCCACAAGCCTGCATTGCAAGAACCATTCCGCTTGTATTTGAATTAACGGCAAGGCTGATTACATCCCGGCTGTCGAGACCGGCATTTTTGCGATTTTCCTTAAGTTTTTTGTCCTGATTCATGTAGGTAGAAAAATTGTTTTCAAATTGAAGTGCGTATTTTCCTGTTGTAAGCCAGCCAGAACGAAGAACGGCAAGAACAGCATCTTCTTCTTCTTTTGAAATAGAAGGACGCGAAAACGGAACTTTCAATGAATCAGCATCAGACATACAAGCCTCTAGTTTATTTTGTAATTAAAAACATTATATCACAAAATACATAAAGAAAAAATATAAAAATCCCTAAACAAGAATAATGATAATTCCGAAAAATAAGTAGGGAGATGTTCAAATATGAAAAAAAATATGGTGGGTTTTATGGGGAAGAAATGGATTTTAGCTATTGCATTTGTTTTTGCAGGTCTTAGCAATGCATTTTGTGCAAGTCTTTCATTTCATGTTATTCAGCATAACGACAGTTTGAACGATGTTTGTGATTCAGCCCTTGTGATTGAAGATGAAATTTTAAACTACTTTTTTGATGCCGGTTACATTGTAACTAATGTTCCTGCCTGCATATCGAAATCAGAAGATCAGGATAAGAAATTTTATCAGAACGGCTATAACGAAGCTGCTTCAGGCTCTTTTGATGAGTTTGTTCAGATTAAGTTGTATTTTACAGGTTCTGAAGAAGAAAATAAAAAAGTTGCACTTGGAAATATGAAAAAAATAAGCTGGAAAGTCGTTCAGACAGCAACCGGGAAAGTTCTTGATGAAGGAACTCAGGATGTAGTTGTGGATGTCGCAATTGACAGCGAAAAAAATGTGCGCGAGTTTGCAAACGAATTTGCGTATCACTTAAATAAAGTTTTGGGAAAAAGAGCATAAGGAAGGATAATATGAAAAAAATTATTGGAATTATTTGTTCGGTTTTATTATGTGGAACTATTTTTACTTCGTTTAGTCCTTCTTTGGATGGGCGTGCTGTTGTTGCCGAAAAGGATGTGCTCCCTCAGGGATTGTTTGCACGCGCATTTGGTTATCTTCCGGGAGACTCGATAAATGTAACAAGTCTTTCGTCAAAAAATTCTGTTGATATTCTTGTAATCGGTGCAATTCCTGCAGAAGAAGGTATTGCAATTCTGCTTTCTCCGGAAGCTGCTGCCGAACTTGGAATTTCAAAGAATTCTAATAATGTTGTAAAGATTACAAAAAGAACCGGTCAGCTGGATGAAGCTGTAGCTGGAACTGCTGTAATCGGAACTAGAAATGAAGTTACAGATTCCTACAAAAATGAAGATGACGAAGAAGTTGAATATGTTTCAGAAACAACTTCTCCTTCGGATGCTCTTTTTGCCGGAGAAATGCCTTCCGATAAGACTGTTTCTGTAAATGATGACGAAGCTCTTGCTTCTGAAGCTGTTGAAGAAGATGACATTGAATACGCAGTCGTAGAAGAAAATCCAAAGGAAACTGTTGCTGAAGAAGCATATGATGAAGATGCTGAAGTTGCTGTTATTGAACCTGAAGAGCAGGAAGAAGTAACAGTAATTACCGCAACAACAGAACCGGAAGCTATCGAAGAAGAAAAAACTCCTGTTCCGCTTGAATACACAGTAATTGACGGTGAAGATGTAATTGCTTCTGAATATGTTGAACCGGATGATTTGGATTCAATCGATAAAAAATCTGAAGTTGTTGCAGAACCATTTGATGAAGAATTGAATGAAACTGGTGCATATGACAAAGTAGATTCATATCTTGAAGAAGGCGACGAAATTGCAGCTGCTTACGAAGAGCTCCCTGGGGATGAACTTTCTGAAAGTTATGAACCAATCGTTTTGGTTCCTGCTGATGCAAATCCACCTGTACGGGAAGAAAATGCAGTAGAATCGGAAACTGAAAATGAAACTGTTGCTGCTGTTGTTGAAGAACCAGAAGTCGAAGTAAAAGCTCCTGTAGATGAAGAAAAAGTGCCTGCAAAAAAATCAGTTTCTATCGATTTGAATAAGTACAAGTACGATAGCCTTTCTTCCCTTGAAAAAGGTAAGTACTATGTTCAGATTGCCATGCTTGGTGATGAAAATAATATTGCGGCTACTATCAAAAAGTACGGCAAGGAATATCCGATTGCGCTGGTTCCTCTTTCAAGCGGAAAGGGATATCAGTTCCTTATTGGTGCACTCAATATGGATGAATATGGAACAGTTTTGAACCGCTTCAAATCCTACGGCTATAAAGATGCGTTCTTAAGAAAAATTAAATAAAACAGAATAAATATGATAGGGCTGTTCAAAAAGGCTGATGACTGCGGTCATTGAGCTTGTCGAAATCTGTTTATGTTGCGAAAGCAACTTCCTAATATGGTGGTTTCGAGAACCTCAACCACCGCAATCTTCTTTTTGGATAGCCCTTTTTTATTGAAAAATCATTTCGTAAGTGATAATCTAAAAAATGTAATCGCACATTCTGCGCGACTAAGTGAGGTTAATAAAATGGGAAAGAAGAATCTTGACTGGGGCAATTTGCCATTCGGTTACATGAAGACAAACAAAAGTTTTGTTGCTAATTTTAAAAATGGTTCATGGGATGCAGGAAAGCTTACAAAAAAGCATGAAATTACAATTTCAGAATGTGCAGGCGTCCTTCAGTATGCGCAGACTTGTTTTGAAGGTCTTAAGGCATATACAACAAAAGACGGTAAGATTGTATGTTTCCGCCCGGATTTAAATGCTGACCGCATGAAGGATAGTTGTGAACGCCTTGAAATGCCGGTTTTTCCAAAAGAAAGATTTATTCAGGCTGTAAAAGATGTTGTTAAAGCAAATGTTGGTTTTGTTCCTCCATTTGGAAGCGGTGCAACTCTTTATATCCGTCCATATATGTTTGGTTCAAATGCAGTAATTGGTGTAAAACCTGCTGACGAATATCAGTTCCGTATTCTTGTAACTCCAGTTGGACCATATTTTAAGGGTGGCGTAAAACCTATTACAGTACGTATTTCTGATCTTGACCGTGCCGCTCCTCATGGAACTGGTGACATCAAGGCTGGTTTGAACTACGCAATGAGCCTTCATAACATCGTTGACGCTCACAAAAAAGGTTTTGCAGAAAACATGTATACAGATCCTGCAACTCATACTTATATTGAAGAAACTGGTGGAGCAAACATCCTGTTCGTTACAAAAGACGGAAAGCTTGTAACTCCTAAATCAAATTCAATTCTTCCTTCTATTACCCGCCGTTCTTTGGTTCAGGTTGCAAAAGAATATTTGAACATCGAAGTTGAAGAACGCCAGGTAAACAAGAATGAACTTTCTGACTTTGTAGAAGTTGGTCTTTGTGGAACTGCTGCAGTAATCAGTCCAATCGGAAAAATCGTTGACCACGATAAAGAAATCCTTGTTCCAAGCGGAATGGATTCAATCGGACCTGTTCTCGGAAAACTCCGCGAAACTTTGACCGGTATCCAGATGGGAGAAATCAAAGCTCCTGAAGGCTGGGTTTGCGAAATCTGCTAAGTTGAAAAATAATTTATAGCAAATGGGGCTGTCCTGGAAGTTATTCATAAAACTTCTAGGACAGCCTTTTTTTTTCTTCTTTTAATTCCTCCCCATTTGTGCTATCTTTTTTCTATGTGTTTATTCATGTTTATTTTGATTCCTGCTATTTTGGTTTATGAATGTCTTCGTGCAGAAAATAAGTTGGTTTTGCTTTTGTCTCTTTGCGGTATGGTTACCGGAATTCTTGTCAGCGCCTGCACGGCTGTTTTTACATATCTTCATCGGGTTCCGGATTACGGATTTGGTTCAAACTTTGTTTATTATCTTTTGAGTTTTTATGCTCTTCCTGTAATTCTTTTGTATGCGGCTTATTTTTTCTGCACAAAGGATTCCCGGGAAATACGTATAAAGGCATTTTTTCCACTTACTGCTTCTTTTTACATGATTTTTATGCCCTACATGATTATTGCCTCAGATAATTCGCTCTGCTCGTTTTTTATGCTTTTTGTAAAACCTGTTCTGCTGGTTTCGATGCTTTTTATCTGTTCACGGCTTTGTTATAACATTAATGACGGTATTTTGAATCAGAAGGTTCCAAAAATCGTTGTTAATTCTGTTCTTGCTATTCTTGCGTTCTGTGTGCCAGCCGTTCTGGAAACTATGTGGGTTTTGAATTTTCTTGAAATAGTTGTTTTTGCTGTTTCGTTTGTAATTGCTCTTTTTGCACTTGTGCTTTTCTTTATCGAATCTCGACATGGAACAAAATACTTCTTTTAAGATTAAGCTTGTAAAATGGATTCCGGCTTTAATCATTTTTGGAACAAGCTGGTATCTTTCCAGTCAGGAAACAATTGAACAGATGCCGGAATTTTGGAATGCGGATAAATTTGTTCACTTTATCTGCTTTGGCGGATTAGCTTATTGGGTTTCGTTTGCGTGTAACATCCGGGAAAAGAAGATGTTCTGGCTTCCTTCTGCAATTGTAAGTGTTTACGGAATAATTGACGAAATACATCAGAGTTTTACGCCGGGCCGTGATTCTTCTGTTTTTGACTGGTGCTCTGATACTCTGGGTGGTGTTATGGGCGCCTTTGTATTTCTTTTAGTTATACATCTGATGTGGCGCTTTTGGGCAAGGGGTTGTAATGGCGCGGAGCGTTCTGCGAAAGCAGAATGAGCGTTAGCGGAACCATGAAAAACCCGGTTTTTGCGGAGCAAAAATGCCTCCTGTTGAAAAGGATTTAGCAAATCGTTAATATTCGTTTTGGCTGTTGAAAAATAAATTTATTTTTATAGAGGTTTTTGAAATGAAAAAATACGCAAGCGGAAAAGTTCGCGAAGTTTATGATCTTGAAGACGGACGAATGGTCATTGTTACTACAGACCGCCTGAGTGCATTTGATGTAATCCTTCCAACTCTTATTACAGATAAGGGTAAGGTTTTGAATGCTCTTTCTAATTTCTGGTTTGATTACACAGGAGACATCGTGAAGAATCACATGATTTCTTCTGACCTTAAGGACATGCCTGCTGAATTTCAGAAACCGGAATACGAAGGCCGAACTATTCTTGTAAAGAAGCTTAAGATGATTCCTTATGAAGTAATCGTACGCGGTTACATGTTCGGTTCTATGTACGAAGCTTACAAGAAGGGTGAACCATTCCTTGGTCACAGCTTTGACAAGACTTACCAGGAAGCAGAAAAACTTGACGAACCAATCGTTACTCCTTCTACAAAAGCAGCTGAAGGCCACGATATTAACGTTACTCTTGAATATATGAAAAAAGATCTTGGTGAAGAACTTGGAACTAAGATTGAAAAAGCTGCTCTTGCAGTTTACAAAAAGTGCTACGAACACGCTTATAAAAATGGAATCATCATTGCCGATACAAAATTTGAATTTGGTCTTGATGAAAACGGAGAGCTTGTTCTTGGCGATGAAGTTCTTACTCCGGATTCAAGCCGCTTCTGGGATTTGAGTAAGTACAAGGTAGGCGGAAGTCCTGCAAGTTACGACAAGCAGTTTGTCCGGGACTGGCTTAAGGCTAACAATCTTGCCGGAGATCCTAACATTAAGGAAATTCCTGCTGACGTTGTTGCACAGACTTCTGCAATTTACAAAGAATGTCAGGCAAAGATTTGTCACAAATAATTTAGTTTTTTTTGAAAAAATCGTGTTTGTGGTGTTGACACATTATACTGATTTTTGGTATATTACATACATCGCAACGCGATATGGACGGTTAGCTCAGCTGGTACGAGCGTCTGGTTTACACCCAGAATGTCGGGAGTTCGATCCTCTCACCGTCCA
>CAMHIV010000026.1 GCA_946185185.1 uncultured Treponema sp.
TCGTGGTGGCGCGCATAGTTTTCGTTTCGTCCTGTTGTGTCCGGAACTTCTGTAATTGGATAGCGAAGATATTTTTCCAGGATTTCTGGATCAGGCATGTTTGCCGGAACCTTGCGGAATACATCGTAGTCATCCCAGGAATAAATAAATCGTACATTTTTGCCGCGGCTTCTGAGTGCGCGTACTACCAGATCAACAGTAATAATTTCGCGGAAGTTTCCAAGGTGAACGGTTCCGCTTGGTGTGATACCAGATGCACATGTGTAAGAATCAAGGTCGCCTTTTTCCTTGATGATTCTGTCTGCCATCTGGTCTGCCCAGTGAATGCAAGAAGAGTTTTTTTCGTTACTCATTAGTTTCCTCTAAAGTGAATAGTACAAGCATTATAATGAATTACGGGGTGTAATTCAATTGAGGGGGAATGTTTGTAAACTACTCTGCAGTGCGTACAATTCGGAAACCGGCGTTGTTAAATCGAGATGTTGGTGCATTGGATACACGTTCTTTGACTTTTTTGTCAAACTGATATCCACCGCCACGACAAGAACGTTTTGGATCTGCTGGAACTCCATTTGCAGGGCCTGTTATAGGAGAAGAATCACTTAAATGCTCTGCATACCAGTCCCAGACAAGTTCGAATACGTTACCGCTCATGTCGTAAAGTTCAAGGGAATTAGGAGAAAGGTCTTTTACTTTATGATTGATGTTTGAAGAGTTAGTAGAGAACCAACCAACATCTTCCATTGTGTTGCTTCCGGCATAATCGTAGGCTTTGTCAGGTAAGTTTTTACCGCCAAGGGCGGCGTATTCCCATTCGGCTTCTACCGGGAGTCGGTAACCGTTCTTTGTCATGTCCATAGTAACGCTACTCCATGAGGTATCTGATGGAGCATAGAATTTTCCGCCATAAGACGTCGTTCCAATCCATTGTGTAGGATCTGTGTTTCCACTATATGAATAGACCGGGTCCAAGCCTTCATCGATACTTCGGAGGTTACAGTAAAGAATGGCATCGTACCAGCTTACGTACATTACGGGTTGGTCATCTCCCGCAGCGGTTTGGTATGAACCAGAAGATGTTCCCGGTGTTGCGGATCCATAAGTACAATACTTTTCGTATTCGGCCTGGGTAACTTCGTGGTCGCTGATGTAGAAGTCGTTTATGGTTAATGAGCGGCCGGAAATAAATATTGATGAGCCGGTTACTGCTTCACTTATAGTGTCGCCTTCTGCAAGTATAAAGCCGGAGCGGCGTAGTCTTCCTGATGCAGGATTAATGTCTACATGGTATTTTTTGTCCGTTCCCGTTTGCTGGGTTACGGCAAATTTTTGTGCATATTTTTCAACATAAGTATTAGTGTCATAGTTTACAAGGGCTGTTTCACCTTCTGTAGTGCTGCTGCTTGGATAACTACCAGGAGTGATAGTTGCAATTGGTGCTTGACCTGTGAGCGCAGAAGTAATTTTTATTTCCCGTGAAGCAGTAAGATATACATCATTTGTTTTTGCTGCATTCATAGGAATTGTTGTGGAGCCACTTATTTCTAGTGTCTTTGAAGAGTCTGCCTTAACAATATAAGCAGCACCACCTTTACTACCAGCAGAATTTTCCGAAATTGTAAAATCGACTAGTTTTGTGTCTTCGGAGCTAGCATCATACATTCCACCTCCCCAACTTTCGCAGTGGTTGTATGATAGTGAACCAACTGCAAGACAACAGGTACTGGCGCCGGAAACATAAATTCCTCCAGCGTGTTTAGCAGAGTAATTATGGTAAACGCCTCCAGTAAAAGAAGTGTCTTTGTTTGGACCAGTTTCATAACCTATATAAAGTTTAGCATCGTTGTTATAAATTCCTCCTCCCATACCAGAAGCAGATAACACTCGGTTAGAACAGTTAGTTGTTTCAAAATCAGAAGTCGGTTCAGCTGCAATATCTGATGCTCCAGAATTTCCAATGACGGCAGTTTTACACATATAGAAAGTTGCCGTATTTCCATAGTTTGTTAAACCTCCCCCATGAGTTGTAGCTGTATTTCCTTCTATAGAGCCGGCTGACATATAAAGACTTCCTGTGTTGTATGCACCGCCGCCACTAGTAGATTTGTTAAATTGAATTGTTCCTCCTAACAGAGAAAATCTTGTTGCATTGTAGATACCACCACCACCGGTTACACTGTAATTTAAGGAAATAGTTCCTTTTGAAATGAATACGACTCCATTGTCATCTGCATCGTAAGCATTATAAATACCGCCTCCGTTTCGGCTTGCGTAGTTCTGGTAGATACCACCGGTAAAGGAAGTATCTTTTGTTGACCCAGTAGAAGTCTTTGTGTAGCCTATACGGATTTCTCCCTGATAGTTGTAGATACCACCGCCATCACCGGCACTTATAGTTGTACTGCTATTATTAGAAATACATCTGTTTCCGTTTGTTGTTGAACTTGTTGCGAAAGCTTGTGTTGTGTATTTTCCTATGGTTGCATCTCCACTCATATAGAATTTTGCAGATGTACCTACATTGCAGATACCTCCGCCATTTCTTGTTGAGTAATTTCCATAAACCATGCCGGAAGTCATTACATAAATGTTTGCATTATAAACTCCGCCACCGCCGCTATTTTCGGTACTATATGTAGAGTCGGGTCTATCCCTGTTTCCATTGATATTTCCGCCGTTTTGAGTAAAGGTACCGGCATTATAAACTCCTGCTCCGCCATTTCCACCGGAATTTTCAACATAATTGTCACTTATAGAGCCCGCATTCAATGTGTAAGAAGCATTTGTTGTTATGTAAACACCAGCTCCGGCCAATGCTTCGTTTCTGTAAAGGGTTCCTTCGTTTTGAGTTAGAGTTCCTTTTTCAAGATAGAAGCCGCCACCATTTTTATCAGCCTTATTGTAATAACAGCCTATTGTTGTAACAGTTATTTCGGTTTCTGATTGATTATAGAGCGCCCCGCCATTATTTGCGGCGCCATTTGCATCAATTCTTCCGTTAAAGATTTTAAGGGTTGCTCCTGTATCGTTATAAATACCACCACCGCCGGTACTTGTACTTGCAGCATAATTACAATAAATACCACTGTTGTTAGTTGAATAAGAACTGTCTGCGCTGGTTCCGTCTGCAGAACCAACATATAAGCTTCCGTCGTTGTATATACCACCGCCTATTGTCTGGGCTATGTTTCCGTAGGCGGTTGAAGTGGCCGGGGTTGAAGCTGAGGATATGTTTCCGATAATAGATTTTCCGCTCAGGTAAACTTTTCCTGAATCTGCATTGTAGATACCCCCACCGGCTGTTGTTGCTTCGTTTTGATTAATTGTACCGCCGGAAAGATTTAATATGTCTGTGTTATAAATACCACCACCGCCGTTTGCAGAAGTGTTTTTGAGGATAGAGCCGTCGGAAATTGAACAGGTTCCGTAATTAAAGATAGCGCCACCGAAATTTGCAGAACCGTTGTAGCTTATGTTTCCGCTTGCAATATTGATAGTACCTTCTTCGTTGTAGATACCGCCACCGCCGTCAAGGGAATTATCTGTTGCATAGTTGTAGTAGATTCCTCCGGTTAAGCTTGTGGCTATGCCATTTTGACTGTACCCCAGGTTAACAGAGCCTTTGTAGCAGTAAATACCACCTCCGAGTGTTGCAATATTTGCCGAATTTAACGAGGTTGCGGTGGTTTCAGAAGTTGTGTACTGTCCAATTTTTGCTTCTCCAAACATGTAAAGATCTGCTTCGTTAAGGCAGACAGCACCACCTCTTCCGCTTTCTGCTTTGTTTTGGTCTGAGCCACTATAGCCCAGTTTTGTTGTACCGAAGATAACTACTGTTGAGCCGACATCGGCATAAACTGCGCCACCGTCTGCACCGGCTGTGCTTTCGTAAATTTTAGTATTGTATAGTTCAAGTTTTCCTTCCTTGTTGTAAATTGCACCTCCGTTTCCTGTGCAGCTATTTGTTTCAAAAGTACAATCATCTATTGTTAAATCGCCGGCACAAGTTTTGTTTATTGCGCCACCGTTTCCGGAAGATTGACCTCCAGTTATTTTTATTGAGTCCATAGATATATCAATTGGTTTTTCAATTGTAATAACCGGTTTTGTTGTACTGGAGCCTGTGATAGTTGCTGAAGTTGCAGAAGTTTCTTTCATGATGGCAAGACTTCCGACTTTTAAGGTTGTTGCCACAGTTGCATTATCCGTAATAGAACCTGTGATATATATTGTCCAGTCTAAGTCTTCGTCTAAGTCGTAGGTGGTTACCCTTTCGTTGATTTTATCGAGGGCAAGGGTAAGTGTATTTACAGGGCTTGCCTGTTCACCAGAGTTTGATGAAAGTCCGCTGTTGGAAACATAAACTTCGGTGGAAACTACTTCGTATTGTGCGTATAAGGTTGTATTAGAGTTTATGGTGATATTATCGCTGTCGGCGTAATCTGTTTCCGAGCCGTCGGCTTTTGTATTCCATTTTACAAATTTGTACCCGGATTTTTTTACGCCACATTTTCCGTCTGGAGTAGTGGTTGGACTTACTAATGCGGTTGCTGTTCCTTTTTCTACAATCTGTGCCTGTGGAGCTGTGGATACAAAGCTTCCGCCGTTTGCATTAAAAATGATTGCGGCGTGGGTTCCGCCAACGGTAAAGTAGCCTGGCTGTTTTGTAGAACCTAAGTCGATGCAGGCGTATTCATAATTTAGTTTAGAAGAGTTATAAGCTGTTCCGCACATACCTTTTATTTTTGTGCTGGAAGAGAACAGTGAGGATGTATCTCTGTGTTTTTCTTTGATACCGGTATCTGTATCAACGATAACAGTTGTTAATTCGGAGCAATTTGAAAACATATCCTGGGTATCACAGGTATTTGTCAGTTTTAGAGTTGAAAGATCAATTATTTTTATTTTCGAACAGTTAACGAACATTGACTTTATAGATGTCGTTGGAGTTGTACCGAATCCGGAAAGATCTATAGTTTCAAGTGCTTCACAACCGGAAAAAATGCCTTCCAGTGTAGTTACATTTTCAATATTAAAATTACTTAAGTCCAGATTGTTTATTTTTTTGCAATAGCGGAACAAGCCCGACATGTCTGTAACATTTTTTGTGTCAAAGGTGCTTACATCTAATGTAGAAAGATTCTTACAGTAATTGAACAGCATAGACATGTTTGTAACATTTGTGGTGTCAAATTCACTTAAATCCAAACTGCTTAAAACAAGACAGTTATTAAACAGATTCTTCATAGTTGTTACGTTTGAAGTATCCAGTTCTGTCATGGTTGTGTTTGTAAAGGTTATGCCCGTTAGGTTTGAAGCGCCATCGAACATTGATTCCATGGTTGTAACATTGCCAAATGCAAAGCCGGTAAGATCGACTGTTTTATAGCCGGTCAAGTTTTTAAACATTGAAGAAACGTTAGCCGGAAGAAGCATAGGGTTTGCGCTGTCGGTAAAGCCCTTTGCATAGTAATAAACATAGGAGCTTTCTTTCCAGACGTAACATTTTACTTTTGAATTACTTTTCGTAATTTCTGAAGGAGATTTTGCTGTAAGTTCTGCGTCTGTAAGTGTTGCTGTATACGGTTTAAAAGCAAGGTTTGTTGAAGTCGATGCTACGGAAGCCAATGCAGAATTAAGATTTGTTCCTTCCAAAATATCAGGCTGGCCCCATTCAGCGTATAGGGTTGTGTCTCCTGAAATAGTAAATGCTGTTATAAGGTCATCGCTTAAATCGTCCTGTTTGTGCCAGCCAAGAAGTACCCAGTTTTTGCGGAAGGCATTTTCGAGAGTAGGGAGAGTTACTTTTTTGTATTTAAGGTAACTTAAAACAGGTGTATAACTTGGTGCCCACCAGGAAGTTCCGGAGGCATCGTTCATATTTTCAAAGGTAATTGTGCAGATGGAGTTTAAATCTTCTTTTGTAAGTACGATAGGACTTGTATTTTTACTTTCTACTCCACCGAGTACGCGGATAAATTCTGTATATTTAGTAGGATTTGAAAGAGTTCCACTTGAGTATGTTACTTCAAAGGTGAGAAAGTAGATTCCACTTGGAAGATTTTCTGCTGTAAAATTGTAGTTTCCTCCAGAGTGCGTAAGGTTTCCGGTTATTTCTGTGCCATCCGGTTTTGTAAGTTTTGCAGTAACACTTACGTCGGTAGGAAATGATATATCAACTTCGATTTTTCCCTTACCGCTTGATTCCGGGGCTTCATCAAGATTGAAAGTAACAGTGTTGTCTGTTCCTGCGCCAACTGGAATTGTTACTTCTGAAGTAAAAATCTTATTTGTTCCTTTTTTTGCATCAAGTTTGAAAGTCCAGGTTCCGGCTTCAAGCTGTAAGGTTGCATTTTGAAGAGTGGCGTAAGTAGAAAAATTTTCTGTATTATTGTAGGAGCCTTTTTCGTAGTAAAGAGTGTAGGAAAAATCGGTTAATTCAATTTCATTCGGTTCGATTGTGCGTGTTTTTTTTGAATATTTGTTTTCTGCAGAAAACCTTATGGTCGCGTATTTCTGTGAATTGTTATCCAGAATAGTTTTTACAATGAGGGCATTTTTTAGGGTGTCGCTTTCGGAAGAAAGATCATTACATGCGGTTATGAGTAAAACTGGCACAAAAAGTAAAATTGCAGTTAATGCAAAATCTTTAATTCTTTTAGTATAAGTTTTCATAATCTCCTCCCTTTTATTCCGCTACGATAAATGTTACCTGTCCCATTGCAGATTCGTGGGTTGTGCTGTTTTCCAAGTATATTATAAGGTTATGTGTTCCAATTGTGAAATTTGTGCTGACAAAAGTTTTGCTGTTAGGATTTCCCGTTTCAAGAGAAGGGGTTCCGTCCCAAATCCAGTAGTATTTATCATAGGTGCCGGTAGGTGAAATTGCAAATTTGATACTAGTGCTTGCATCAAGAGTTATTGGTCCTGAAGAAATGTTCCAAGGTGTAGAAGAACCTGCTTTTTCTTCTGTTATAGCGATTGTGAGAGTTTCTGTTGTTGTAGAAATTGTTGGGAATGATATTGTAATTCCGTTTCCGTCTACGGTTGTTGGAATCCATTGAGCGTACAAAGTTATGTCTGCATCGCCCAGAATGAAGGATTCCAGAGTGCTTTGTGTATAAGCCGTTCCGCTTCCGTCGCTTGCAGTGTTCCAGCCTGCAAAGGTGTAGCCCAGGCGAGAAGATACGGTGAAGTCTACGTCAATTGTTTTTCCGTATTTAACAGAGGTTTCGCTAGTCGGAATTGTTACGGCATCAGAGCAGTTTTTGTTGTAGGTTATGTTGTGCTTGTTTCGGTTATAATAAATATTGACAACAGTGCTTCCGTCTTCTTGTATTTGTATTTGAATATCAGGTGCGCTTGTGGCAGTACAAGTAAATCCTTCAAAGTTTTTTATAACTGCGGCGGTTGCGTAACCGATTTTGCCATGCAGGGTTTCTTCTTCATCAGGATCCTCCAGGTAATCATCGTCTTCCAGGTTTTGTTTAAAATAGCGAACGGTATAACTTGCAACACCTTTCCACATTGCATAAAGAGTTACATCTGCGTCAGGCATGTTGAATGATGTTGTTCCGTCAGATTTATAGGTTGTACCGGTTCCATCTGGTTTTGTGTTCCAGTATTTAAAGTTTTCTGGGTCTCCAATGTCGGTAAAGTTTACATCTATAATTTTACCGAATCGATAATCTGAATTTGAAGGAACAGTACGGTCTTCGCCATCAAGATTATCTTCATAACTAACAGTGTGGATGTTTCGATTGTAGTAAACATCGACTACAGTTTCCTGGTCTCTCTGAATAGTTTTTTCCTCAAAAGGTAATGCTGTAAAACCGGTTTTATTTTTTGTAAAAGGTGTTACGAAATCAGTAGTTGAAGTTCCAGCTTCGACAGAAAATATGTAGGTGGTGTGAGCGAAGGTGTAATCGTCATCATCAATATTTTGATAGTAATGATTTATACGTAAAACTTCATTTTCTCTTACAAGTACAGCAGCTGCATCCAAATCGTCCATAAGGTGGTCGCAGGAAGATAAACCTACGGCAAGGATAAAAATGAGTATTTCAGAAAAAAGCCTTAAAATCTTTTTTACGGAAAACTTCATTTTAGTCCTCCGTTTTTATTTCTTCGGCTGGAATAACAGGAGCCGGCTTTTTACCAGGCTTCTTATTCTTTTTTGCAAAGCGGTATAAAAGTCCAATTCGTCCGCCGCAATAATGTGCCTGGTCGTCTGTTTCAAAAGACATAATGTAGAATGGTGCAAGTTCTACAGAAAATCCGTCGGTGCGGCTTAGTCCCGGGCTTATTTTAAATGCAAGTGCAGTTTCCAGGGAAGGACTCACATACCAGCCGTCTGCATCCACTGAAGAACGAACTAAATCAAGCTGAACGCCGCCTTTTACCTGTGGCTGCACTGCAAAAGCGTTTGCAAGCTGGAAATTTACAAAAAGTCCTGCAAGGCCGTTAAACTGATACCATTCTTCAACATAATCAAGGTTTGCCATTACGGTCTGGGCATCGGCATTCATACAAAGACCAAAATTGATGCGGCCTTTTGTATTAATATAGAAGTTATAGGAAAAACCAACTCCTAAATAATCCGAGGCATGGTTTTCCATTCGTGAAAGAGGAAGATAATCTTTTACATAGACGCCAAGTTCGTTTCTTCCGCGCTCGCGTGTACCCATAGCAAGATTTTTTTCGCGTTTTTCTTCTGTCTTAGAGTCTTTTTCATCCTGTTTTTCCTGAGCCTTGCGGTCGGCTTCTTCCTGCTGTCGCTGGCGTTCGGCAACCCGGTCAATAACATCAAATTCCGGGGATTCAACATAGTTTCCGTTCGGATTTGTTACTTTAAGATGCCACTTTCCTTCTTTTATGCGGTGGAAATCTGCGCCACTTGCCGTTACTTCACCTGTTTTTGAAGAAAAATTAAGTTTTCCCGGCATTTCAAGTCCGTTGGCTGTGTTTACCAGGCTGATTTTTGTTTTTTCCATTATGTTGGAAATGTCTGCCTTTACGGTAAAGGTATCGCCTGTGTCAGGAAGAATTACTTTTTCCGGGTATTTATTTATAATCGGCACCTTCATTGAATTAAGCCTTGCTTCTTCGTCGGCTTTTTGTTTTGCGGCAGTTTCTGCATCGATTATTGCAAAAGGTTCTGAAAGAGTAGTGTGTCCACTTGGATTCGTTATTTTAATGCGGAAATTTCCCGTGCGGACGTATGGGAAAATTGCAGCTGTTGCAGAACCAGTTTCGTTTCCGCCGGTGTTTTTAAGTTCTGTAAAGCGTCCTGAAGTTTCTCGGCCAGTTCCCTGATTTACAAGGGAAACGGTTGATTTTTCTGAAATCTGTAAAAATTCTGCCCGGAGAGTAAATTCATCAGCCCCAGCAGGAAGCGTAACTTTTTGGTCAAGTTTTCGAACAACCGGTGGATTTGCTTTAAAAACCTCAAAATCGGTCCATTCATTTACGCCGGCCTCGCGGTCAAGGAAGTCGTAAACATAAACGCGGTAACGATACTTTCCAGGTTCAAGAGAAACAGTTGTGCTGTTTTTTTCGGTTTTTACAAAAGTCGTTTTTCCTGTTGCAACATTCATGACTTCAACGCGGTAATAAAAGGCGTTCCTATCTGCGTGCCATTCGATTTTCTGCTCTGCTTTTGCCACCTGTGCAAAAGCCGCGAAAGGAGCCATAAGAATGAGGAAAATTACAAAAATCTTTACAAACCGAAAACACTTATTCTGCATAGGTCGTCTCCGGTTTTATGGATTCCACTGTTTCCGGGATTCCAAAATCAATCGTAAAATAGTTTTTCGCCACAGGGCTTTCGCGTTCAACAAAACCGTCTGAAGCGCGGGTGTATGCGGTTACAGTCCATTCAAAGCGGCCAACATCCAGAATAGAAAAATCCTTGAGCACGAAAGAAGTGTCTCGTGTCCGCGCAATAGTTTTGAGTTCCTTCAACGAACCGTCCGGATTTCGTTTTGAAAGATTGAATGAATAATCGGTTGCGCCTTCAACCTGCTGCCATGAGAAGTTTACGCTTCGGCTGGTGCGGAAGAATTTTGAACCGAGAATAATTTCCTGTGCCGGATTTTTTAATACCGGCGCCGGAAGTGGTAATATTTTTTCAATAGTAAACGCACTTTCTACTGAATTAATCGGGTGTCCGTCCTGGGTAACGGCTTTTACCTGCCATTTGTAGTTTCCTTCTGCAAGCCGGCGGAAAGAAGCCTGTGTTCTGAGTGCGGTATCCATGCTGTGAACGGTTTTGTAGGTGCCGTCCGGCTGCTGTTTTGAAACTACGATTACATAAGATTTTGGAACATCCTTTCCGTTCTGCCAGCTGAAGGTGGTTGGCGTTCGGAGCGCTGTTAGTCCTGTAATTTTTGCATCTTCTGCAGGAGAAAGCAGTTTAACCGCCATAGGTTTTCGTACGCTGAAGGCACATTCGTAGGCATTTCCAGTGCGGATTCTGGAATTTGTTACTCCGCCGGAAACTGCCTGGATGCGACCAATGTAACGGCCTTCAGAAAGATTTACAGTTATGCTGTTTTCTTTTACAACAGGTTTTTCAAATACGAGTTTATTGTTGCGGTCTGTAATTTTTAAGCTGTAGGAATCCGCATTTTTTACACCCGTCCAGGTAAGAGTTACAGGTTCTGCATCGTAGGCGATGAGCTCCTGATTTTCCTTTGGACTTGTGAAAACCGGAACACCCAGTGCTGAAACAACGGTAAAATGTCGAGGTGCTGTAGGGCGGATGAGTTTTCCGCTTTCACTTTGAGCTCCGATTCGCCACCAGTAATCGCCTTCAGGAAGATTTACGCCCGAAAGTGTTGATTCCCGCAGAGACTTGTTTATGCGGATTTTATTAAAATCCCAGTCAGAGGCAATCTGGATTACAGAAACGCCGGATTCTTTCCAGTCATCGCTAAGATTCCAGGTGAATTTGGTTTCGACAAGTTTTTCTTCTTCACAAGAGAATCCGTCTTCCGGATAAATCAGTGTTGAATCCTTTGGAATGTAGCGGGCAATACTGAATTTTCGAACATCCGATTCGTTGTAGCGGTCAAGTTCATTTTGAGAATGGCGTACAACCTTCCACCAGTAAGTTCCGTCTTTAAGTTCTCCCGGCGCAAACTCTTTTGCAAAACGAGGTGTATCAAGGCGTTCCATGTAGGCTATGTCGGAAAATTCTTTGTCGTAGGAAATAAGGATATCGTATTTTGCTTCGATTTCACTTTTCCAAATGAAGTTTGCATTGAATTTTTCGCGCCAGCTAAGTTCAGCTCCGTCGGCCGGCACAGAAAGTTCCGGCTTTTTAAGGTATTCCTGTTTTGAAACTGTGAACGGAACGGCTTTTGTAGTTTTTCCCCAGCCGGTATCGTTTACATGGTAATATGGAGTTACGCCCCAGTAGTATGAGCCGGCGCTCAGTGTGTCGATTGTGAGGAATTGATTTGAAGTTTCTGTTACAAAAACAGGAGAACTTAAATCTGGTTCGTGCGAAACTGCAAGACGGTAGGTGTCGGCGTAGTTTGAGCCGCTCCAGCGGAAAGTGATTTTTGGTTTTTCCGAAATGTACCGGAAGGCGCTTTGTGATTCCGGCGAAACAGGTTCAACAGAAGGAACTTTTTCGATTGTTATTCGTCCTTCTTTTTTGTTGTCGTCGGCATTTCCGCTGAATACGCGCCAGTAGAGAATACCGTTATCTGCATTTAATTTAAGTGATGAACTGTTTTTTACTGTTCGTTCAAAGGCGATTTTTGAAAAATCTCTGAAGGCGGAAGTTTGTACTGTAACTCCGTCGGAATTTTCGCCGTTTACATGCCATTCAAATTCAACAGGAAGTTTTTCTTCCCCAAAATTCAAAAGACGACTTTCTTTTGCAGGCTTAAGCACAGTAACACTGACTGGCGCTTTTTGAATTTCTTCACCTTTTGAAATTTTAACTGCTTCCCCGGAAGAAACGGTTGTCTTTTCGCCGGTTTCAGTTTTGATTGTTGCTTCACCGTCTTTAACTTCTACGTTCTGCTTTCCGGTTGCTGCATCAGATTTTGCAGAAAGGCTCGAACCTTTTTCCATGTTTACACTGGAACCGTCTGCAAAATTGAGTGCGACCGCTTTTGCGTTTTCTGTTGTGCTAGAAGAAACCTGAATGTCGCCGCCGTCGATAGAAAGCTGGATTCCCGATTCTTCAGAGTAGGTGAGCTGTACCATGGAATTTTCATAAACGTCCAGAAAGGTTCCGTCTATAAAATGAACGGTTACCTGCGCATAATCTCCAGTGCGGATAATATCGCCGTTGTAAATAGGTGTATTCTGCTGAATACGCTCCCATGCAACGCGGTCGATAAATTTTCTCTGCGCTACATTATATTTGAATGAGATAGTTGCAATTGTATCAAGGTCTGTTCGGGTTCCAGAACTGTTCAAATCCTTCCAGAAAAGCCAGATGAACAATGTGGAAAGCGAAAGACAACTGACCGTCACAAAAAAACTAAGGAGTGGCGATCTGAATCTTATTTTCTTCTTCATCCAAGTTCACCTTTTCAAAGTCTGGAGTTGGAATTCCTAACATTTTTCTTACTTCGCTAAGAGTCTTAGGTCCGTAATATCCGGCTGCTTTAACACAGTCCATATCAATTTTAAAATCCGGTATAGCCCGTTTGAAAAACTTTTCTATATCGAATTGAGGCATATTTACAACGGCATAGAAATGCTGCTTACCTTTTCCTTTTACTTCAAATTCAACTGGAATCTGTTCAACTACGATTTCGTATTTCAAATTTTCCGGCTTGATAAAATATCCGTTCTGTTCGCACTTGATATATTTTTTTGCGAGGATGTCGTAAGTATCCTGGGTGATAAGAATATCTGTTCCGCAGGCTTTGTTCGAAGCTTCTGTTCGGCTGGCCAGGTTTACGGCGTCTCCAATCGAAGTGAATTCCATTTTGTGCTGTGAACCCAGGAATCCTACTGTTGCGCGGCCAGAGTTCAATCCCGAACCGATTCTGATGTGCGGCTTATATTTTGCAAGTGGTTCACCTTCGTGCTTTTTGGTAAAGGCTTCTGCATCCTTGTTGTATTTCATCAATGAATAGCGCATTGCAATACAGCAGGTTACAGCGCGGATTGCGTCTTCGCGGACATATTTATCGTGAGCCGCCTTTTTTTCCTTGTAGTATGGAATATCCGGATCGAGCATTTCCCAGTCCAGGTTGTTGTTTCTTAAAACTCCCCAGCAGGCCATAATTGCATCGCCTTCGAATTTATCTACAGTTCCGCCGGTAAGCTGAATACAGGTAACCATGCGGCTCATGTAGTCGTTTAAAAAGCCAATGATTTCGCCGGCAGATTTTTCACCGAAACGGCTGTTGAATCCGTCTGAAATTGCAGTGAAGCCGCGGATGTCACTGAAGAAAATTGTGATGTCTTTGAGGTGCGGCGTAAAGTCAATCTGCTTTTTGATAATGGCTTCTGTTACACCTTTGTTTGTAAGGGTTGTAAAGGTGTTTAGAATTTCCCGTTCATTTTTTGTACTTTTTGCAAGGACACCAATTTCATCTTTTCCGTTGTCTTTTAAATATCCGAAAAGTTCAGTGTTAAAGTTTCCCTTGTTGATTTCGTTTACTACGGCGGTAAGCTGCTTCAATGGAACTGAAAGACTCTGTGAAAAATAGTAAACAACCATCAAAGTGAAGAACAGAATGGCCGCAGAGATGTAAATGTTTCGTCGGGTTGTGCGGCGTACACCTTCATAAATAATGGAAGTTTTTACGGTTGTGATTACACCGCCGTTGCCGATTTTAATTTTTCGGAAGGCGCCGATATATTCTTCGCCGTCTTTTTCGTTGTAAGTAATCTGTGCGTTGTTCTGGGTGCTTTTTTGCATTTCCTGAACAATTTTAAGGTCCTTTACATTTTCTCCCTTTATAAGCAGGGTAGGGTCACCATGAACAACGATTTCGCAGTTATTGTTTACGATGAACGACTGGTTTATAGTTCCGATTGCAAGACTTTCGCTTAATGAATCACTGGAATATAAAATTGCAACGGCTGTTTTTTTGCCGAACATCATGAGCGGGTGGAAGATTGCCAGAATCGGCTTCTGGAAAAATGGACTTGCGTTCTGAAGTTCAAAGGAACCGTTTTCGGCGCTCTGAGTATTTTCACTTTCCTGGGCAAAATATGCCTTTACGTTTTCGCGGTCAATTGTATTCGAAATAAGATATGGTGAATTAAAGAAATATCGTTCATTAAGCGGCATGTATATCGCAATTATTTCTTTGTTGTGGTCAAAGAACATTGTTTCTGCCGCACTGATTTCTGTTTCATTTGTTCCGGCGTTTTTTAAAAGGTCGAGGAGCATTCCTATAGATGCCGAAATATTTTCAATTCGATTTTCAAAATCATCTGTGGAACGGCTGTTTGTAACAAGGTTGTTTTCTTCAGCATTGATTTTTACGTCTTGGGAAATGAAGTAGGAAACAATGTAGGTTACTCCGCCCAGAGCCATGATAAAAAGGAAAGAAATAATCAAAATCAGTTTGCGACCGATTGGATTTCTAACTTTTAAATCCTGAGATTTTTTATCCCGCTGCGACTGGAAACTGCTTCCAAATATGTTATTGTTGGATTCATCCCTGTATACGACTATGGCTTTCTTTTTATTTTTTGCTTTTTTTTCGGAGATTTTCTTTGCTTTAAGTTCTTTCTTTTTGGTCAAACTTTTAGGTTGTGAGGAAGTATTTTGTGCTCTTTCAAAGCTTCCGTATCCGGAGATAACAGTGTCATTCTGAATATTTTCCATACTTTGCAAAAAAACTCCCTTATTGTGGTTTATTTTACCATATAATGCGCATATAACCACATTTTTAGTAAAAATCGGTAAATACCCGTTTCATTATCGGCAGAATTCCGCCATTAGAAGAGTTTTTTTTTGGTATTACTTTACGGTCATTGAGCTCAGTCGAAATGACCATGCTTGGTGGTTTCGAGAGCCTCAACCACCGCATAGTTAAGAGTTTTTTTTGTAATTTTATTAATTTTTGTAGTTTTTATTCTTGTCGGATGAGAAAAATTAATTTTTTGAGGTGAGTATGAAAAACTTAATTCGCTTTTTTTCGTTGATTCTAGTGGCTGGATTTTTGGCTTCCTGTGAATCATCTGTAGATTCCGACAACATGCTTTATCTTTTGGAAGGAAATGGAATCAGCCAGACAAACAGTTCTTCTGGTTCTATTGAAGTTCCGGAGGAGGCAGAGGTAGATATTGATACTACTGTATCGCCAACCGATTATGATTCTACTGGTGCGTCGGTAGTGGATACA
>CAMHIV010000027.1 GCA_946185185.1 uncultured Treponema sp.
ACGGTAACTATGAACTGGTTTTAATACCAGCTGGGGCTAAAATAAAAGTACTTACTGACCGAACATTAAATGAAGACGCTTTGAAATATATGATGGTGGCACTTGATGTTGTAAATAGAATTGAACCTGATGTATCGGAAATCGATTTGCGATATGGCTCAGTTTCTTACAGAAAGTACCCGGACAGGTAGGAAAAATGATTGTTGGTCTAGACATAGGAACTTGTTGGATTCGAGTTGCAATAGCTGATTATGATGAAAATGGTCAGCTTAAAATTATTGGTACATCATGTGAAAAATCCATCGGTTTAAGAAACGGAAATATTGTTAATATTGAAGCTGCTTCTAATGTAATTCGTAATGCAATTGAAAATGCAGAACAAAATGCAGGTGTTGAAGTTCAAATTTGCAATACAATAGTCGGTGGCGAACTTATTGAAGGTCTTAATGCTACCGGTAAAGTTGCTGTGTCTACAAAGGGAAGGTCGCAAGGGGAAATTTCTGAAAGTGATTTGGAACGTGTTCGGGAATCTGCAACCGCTGTTCAGCTTTCTCTGGACCGAAAAATGCTTCATGTAATCACTCAGGAATACATTGTTGATAATGTAAGAGGTATAAAAGATCCGCTCCATAGACTTGGCGTTTGTCTTGAATCTGCAGTTCATATCATTACAGCTTCAAAAAATACGATTCAGAATATTGCGACCTGTATTGACCGCGCAGGTTATCACATGGATCACGTTTTTTTAAAGACTCTTGCAGCTACTCATGCCGTTGCAAATGAAGATGAGATGGAACTTGGTTCTATTATCATCGATTTGGGTGCCGGAACAACAGATATTCTTGTTCTTTTAAATGGTGCTCCGGTTTGCACGGCTTCTATTCCTGTTGGCGGTAATTTAGTTACAAATGATATTGCTCTGGTACTTGGAATTTCTGTTGCTGAAGCAGAACGAATCAAGGTTGAAGCCGGCTGCTGTTGTATGGATGTTGTTGATCCAAAACGCACTGTTATTGTAAATGGTGTGGGTGGACAGCCTCCAAGGGAATTCTATCAGGCTGATCTTTGTGATATTATTGAACCAAGAATCCAGGAAATCTGTGAGATGGTTATAAATAAAATCATCGAAAAAACAACACTCACTTCTATCTCAGGGAACATTATTCTTGTTGGTGGTGGTGCTAAGATGGAAGGTGTTCTTGAATGTGTTCAGGATTGTTTTGGTACTCAGAATGTGCGTATCGGAAATCCTGAAAAAATGGGTGGAATAGAGGAAGATTATGCCGGACCAGAGTGGGCAACTGTGATTGGACTGGTGCGGGCTTGCAAAGATACTATAAATCGTTCTTCTGGAAAAAAGATAAAAAGCCGTCCTAGACACGAAAGTTCTGGAAAAACGGAAAATAAAATATTAAAGCTTCTGAAATCATTGTTCTAAGTTTGTGGGAAAATTGGGGGAAACTATGGAAATTGAAGTAATTAACGAACAGGGCTCAAATTTGAGCAACGAAAATCCTACTGTTATAAAGGTTGTAGGTTGTGGTGGCGGTGGTTCTAACGCTGTAAACCGCATGATTGAAGCAAATATTCAGAATGTTGATTTTATAGCCCTTAATACCGATTTGCAGGCTTTGAACAAATCTGTAGCCGAAAAGAGACTTGCTATTGGTCAGAAGCTTACTCAGGGATTAGGTTGTGGCGGTGATCCTTCAATTGGTGAAAAGGCTGCGGAAGAAGATAAAGAAGCTATTACTAATGCATTGCGCGGTGCAAATATGGTTTTTGTTACTGCCGGAATGGGTGGTGGTACCGGAACCGGTTCCGCTCCGGTAGTTGCAAGAATTGCCCGTGATCTTGGCGCTCTTACAGTTGGTATTGTAACAACACCTTTCACTTGGGAAGGAAAACGCCGCATGGAATTGGCTCAGGAAGGTTTGAAAAAGCTCCAGGATGCAGTTGACTCGGTAATTGTTATTCCTAACCGCAAAATCTGCGAAGTTTTTGGCGAAGGCTTGTCTTTTGTAGAACAGTATCGTGCAGCTGATGATTTGCTTCGTCAGAGTATCGAAGGAATGTCTACAATTATTACAAAGTACGGTATTCCAAATATTGATTTTGCTGACGTTCGTGCTGCAATGCAGGGGCAGGGAACTGCAATTTTTGGAATCGGTGTTGCTAGTGGAGAAAATCGCGCTGTTGATGCCGCTCAGATGGCAATTAATAATCCTTTGCTTGAAGATACAAATATCGATGGCGCAAAGCACTTTTTGATTAATGTATGTGCAAGCAGCAGCTTTAAGTTGAATGAACTTGAAGAAATTTCTGGAATTGTATGCGCTTCTGCAAGTAAAAATTATGATTTAAAACCTGGTGTTGTTGTTGATGAATCAATGGGCGAAAATATCAGTGTAACAGTAATTGTAACTGGTTTTACTGGCAGCGGTTCCCACGAAGAAGAAGTTCAGCCGGTTCAGGAACAGGAAAAGAAACTTGAGAATGAAAATACCATTTCAGCTTCTGCTTTTGACAGCCTCCTTTCAGGAGCTAAGCCTGATGATAATCCGGGGCTTTTTGATGGACTTCAGGAGGAAGATGAAACTTCCCGTACTACAGAAAATCCGAATGCATATGTTTCATCGTTTACGAAGGTTAGAACTGCTTCAGATTCTGCTGTTGATATGAATGACGTTAGTACTCCAGCTTGTTTGAGAAGAAACCGTGAACTTAGAAGAGACATCACATTCAACAGAAAATAAAATTGAAGAAAAACTTAATGCTTTTTTGACAAGCTTTTACACTGATCTTCTGATGGTGGAAAGGCTTTCAAAAAAGTCTGCGGAAACTTATCGTTTCTGTGTAGAACTCTTTTTGCGCTGGTGTTCAAAAGAACATATTAAACTGGCCGATGTTACTGTTCAAAATCTAATTTATTACATTACCTGGCGAAAAACCCAGGAAAAAGCTGAACTCACTTTATTAAAAGATATATCTTCTCTGCGCTCTTTTGGTTCGTTTATGGTTCGGCGTGGACTGTGGAAGGAAAATTATCCTCTTATGCTTGAACGCCCTAAAACTGGACGAAATCTTCCGAAAGTCTTGACTGTTGAGCAGGTAGAAAAATTACTTTCCACAATTGATACTTCAACGGATTTAGGTAAGAGGGATGATGCGCTTTTTGAACTTATTTATTCCTGCGGGCTTAGAATTAGTGAAGCCTGCGGGCTTTTGATGGAAAACCTTCACCTTGAAGAAAAAATTATTCTTGTGTGTGGAAAAGGTGATAAAGAACGAATTGTTCCCTTTGGAGAAACTGCAAAAACTAAAATCGAACTTTATATTTCGGAAATCCGTCCCAAGCTCGTTGGAAAAAAAATTGTGAAAGAAGTTTTTGTAAATTATAAGGGGCTTCCTATTTCAAGAAAGGGGGTCTGGAAACGATTTCAGGAACTGGAAATGCTCAGTGGTGTGGAAGCAAAGGTTCATACCTTGAGGCATAGTTTTGCGACTCATCTTCTTGCAGGTGGAGCAGATCTTCGTTCTTTGCAGGAGCTTTTAGGTCATTCAGATCTTTCTACGACTACAATTTATACTCATATCGAAGATAAAGAGCTTGAAAAATATCATCAAAAATATTTTCCCGGTCATTCATATAAAAATGATGAAAAATAATCAGAAAAATAAAAAATAAATTTCTTATTTTTAAAAAACTATGTATATTAAAATAAGTACTATTTTTTTTGGAGTTTTTGATGAAAGATTTAAAAAGTGTAAAACTTATATCGCTTTTAGTTTTTGTTTTGACGGCTTTTTCTTCATGTAATTTAAACAGCAGGCAGATTCTTGCAAAACGTATTAAGCATATGCAGCAGTCCTCCGGAAACCCTGTTACCATCGAAGAAATAAAATCTGCAATAAATAAATACGATGATGAAGCAAAACAGGTGCAGATGAAAAACGGAAAAATCGGTCTTTGGTATAAAATCCTTGGAACCCGCTATATTGACCGAAAAATGTATGGAGAAGCTTTAAAGTGTTTTCAGAAAGCCCTTGAATTCTATCCTGAAAATCCAAATTTGTATTATTACACAGCAGTTTGTGCAGGTTACATGAGTCATGCTGCTTTGGATTTTGATGCAGTTGGAAATTTCGAAAAAAAACAGAATTATTTAAATCTTTCAGAATCTGCATATCTTCGCGCCCTTCAGATTGATCCAAGACTTACAACAGCTCTTTATGGCTTGGGAATCCTTTATGTTTTTGAACTGGATGACTGTGAAAAAGCTGTCCCTTATCTGGAACGCTATCTGGATATAGAAACACGAAGTATTGACGGAATGTTTGTTCTTGCCCGTGCATATTATGTTACTGGGGAATATGATAAGGCTGTTTCTCTGTACGACAAAATTATTGCAACTTCAAAATCTGCTGAAAAACGGGCTGAGGCAGATGCAAATAAACGGATTGTTCTGGATCGTTATTAATGGAAATTTCTCAGAACGATGCTCTTTTGTTAATTTCTCTGCATAGAATTTCCTTTTTGTCTCTTGCCGAGAAGATTATATTATTGAAAAAACTTGACAATTTTGCGGACCTTGCATTACTGTCTTTAACTGACATTTGTTCTTTGTGCAATCGTGAAATTAAAGTTCCTGTCTGGGATGGAAAGGAAAATCTGAAGGCTGCTGAAAGGGAGTTAAAAATCCTTGAGGCAAAAAAAATAAAATGGCTTTTTTATTCTTCTTCTGATTATCCTGTGCTTTTGCGTGAAAGTCCGAATGCACCGTTTCTTCTTTTTTATCGAGGAGATGCCGGTTGCCTTTTGGAAAAAACTGTTTCTGTAGTAGGAACCAGACGCATTACCCCGGAAGGAAAAAAGGCAGCCTTTTCATTTGCTTTTGATGCTGTGAAAGACGGCTGTACTGTTGTTTCTGGTCTTGCAAATGGAGTTGATTCAGCGGCTCATAATGGTGCGGTAGAAGCGTATTATTCCGCTCAGGAAAATCATTCTGCATTGCCGGCTGGTAAAACTGCTGCTGTTCTGCCTTGCGGATGTGATGCAATTGTCCCGTATGGAAATGCCAGACTTGCAGAAAAGATTTTGACTTCCGGGGGATGTATTCTTAGTGAATATGTTCCGGGTGTTTCTTCTGAACCCTGGCGGTATGTGCAGAGAAACAGAATAATTGCATCGCTTTCACCTGCAACGGTTGTGATTCAGGCGCCCACGGGAAGTGGTGCGTTGATTACGGCTCAGTATGCACTTGAATTTAACCGGGATGTTTTGTTCCATGAAGCCTGCTTTTGCGATAATGCCGGCAAGGTTAAAAAGATTGTTGATGAAGAGCTTTCTAGAAAGGCTATGATTGGAAAATTAAGTCGTTCTAAAAGTGAAAATACAGTTGCCCGTTATCTGGATGCAGGAGCTCCGGTTATTAACGGCTATGAAGATTATGTAAAATGTCTGGCAGAAGTGCCGGGAATAAGGAGCGCCAAAACGCAACAGTTTGAACTGTTTTGAGGCAAGGATGATTATATGGCAGAAAAAAAAGCTTCAGTAAAGAAATCAAAGGCTAAGACGTCTCAGACTCTGGTTATCGTGGAGTCTCCTGCAAAGGCTCATACTATTGAAAAATATCTTGGGCCTGGCTTTGTTGTAAAGGCTTCTATGGGACATTTGATAGATCTTCCGAAGAGTCGTCTTGCAATTGATGTGGAAAATAATTTCCAGCCTGAATACATTACTGTTCGTGGTCGTGCAAAACTTTTAAAGGAACTGCAGAAAGATGCAAAAAAATCAGATAGAATTCTGCTTGCATCCGATAATGACCGCGAAGGAGAAGCTATTGCCTGGCATTTAAGAAATGCATTACAGGATAAGACAGAAGCCCCTATCAGCCGAATTGTATTTAATGAAATTACTCCGGTTGCCATAAAAGAAGCTGTTCAGAATCCTGGCGAAATCATCGAAAGTAAGGTGAATGCACAGAAAGCACGTCGTGTTCTTGACCGTCTTGTAGGTTACAATTTGAGTCCTCTTTTGTGGGCAAAGGTAAAAAATGGTTTGAGTGCGGGTCGTGTTCAGTCGGTTGCACTTCGTCTTATTTGTGAACGTGAAGAAGAAGTTGAAAATTTTATTCCTGAAGAATACTGGTCTCTTGATGCTGATTTTTCAAAGGGAAAAACAAAGTTTACTGCTCAACTTGTAAAGTATAAAAATGAAACTCCGGAACTTAAGTCGGAAGCGCTTGTAAATGAAATTATTGAAGAAATAAAATCTTCTGAATGCGAAGTAACAAATATTAAGCAGACTGAAAAAACTGTTCGTCCTAAGGCTCCTTTTACAACTTCTAAGCTCCAGCAGTCTGCGGCAAACCGATTGGGCTTTACATCCCGCAAAACAATGCAGATTGCACAGCAGCTCTATGAAGGTATTAATATTGGTTCGAATCGTGTCGGACTTATTACTTATATGCGAACTGACTCTGTGCGTATTTCTCAGACTGCGCTTGATGATGTTCGTGCATGGATTTCAAAGAATCATCCTGAAGATTTACCGCCGGAACCAATCCATTATGCTGTAGGAAAGAGTGCTCAGGATGCCCATGAAGGTATTCGTCCAACTTATACAGAATATACTCCGGATTCCGTAAAAGAATATCTTTCCCGGGATCAGCTCCGTCTTTATACAATCATCTGGGAACGTTTTGTTTCAAGCCAGATGAATAATGCAAAAACAACTACAACTTCTGCAGAAATTTCTGCCGGAGAAGCTTTGTTCCGTGTTAGTGCATCTAAAATTACGGAAAAAGGTTTTTATAGCGTAATAAAGCTGCTTTCTTCAAAAGAAGAAAAATCTGGTTCTCTGCCGTCGCTGAAGGTTGGCGAAAAGATTAAGTCAGAAAAATTTTATCCGGAACAGCATTTTACACAAGGGCCTGCACGCTACACTGATGCGTCTATTGTCCGTACTCTCGAAGAAAAAGGTATCGGACGGCCTTCAACCTATGCTCCGATTATTTCTGTGCTTCTTGACCGCTATTATGTTACACGAAGCAATAAGCAGCTCGTTCCGACTCAGTTGGGCCGCATGATTTGTAAAATCCTTGTGGAATCATTTCCTGCTGTTATTAACGAACATTTTACCGCTGAAGTTGAAAACAATCTTGATAAAGTTGAACAGGATGAACTTGTATGGAACGGAATGATTGGCGATTTCTTTACTCCGTTTAAAAAACGGGTTGAAGAGGTTATGGAATCAGTTCAGAGCGTAAAGGGAAGTCTTGATGAACCTACTGATAAGGTTTGTGAAAAGTGCGGAAAGCAGATGGTGAAAAAACTTGGCCGCTTCGGATACTTCCTTGCCTGTTCAGGTTTCCCGGAATGTCATAATACAAAGTCAATTCCTCTTGCTAAATGTCCTATGCCTGGTTGCAATGGGGAAATTGTTGCCCGTAAGACAAAAGGAAGAGGAAAGGAATTTTACGGTTGTACAAATTATCCAACCTGTAATTTTATCAGTCATTTTAAGCCGATTGATTCGTATTGTCCAAAGTGCGGCTGGTTCCTTGTTGAAAAATTTGATAAGAAAAACGGTTCGTATAAATCTTGTATAAATCCTGACTGCGATTATTTGCATTCAGCAGAAGAAGAACCTCTTGTTGTTTCAGGGGGAGATGAAGATTAGTATACCGGTATGGCTTCGTACAAATTATCTGAAGTTGCAGATGAATTTCTGATTTATATTGAGTCTGTCCGGACTTTGAGTCAGAATTCTGTCATTGCATATAAAAATGATTTGGCTCATCTTATGGATGTTCTGGGTAAAGATGCTTTTATCGAAAATGTATCAACCGAAGATTTGCGTTTTTGCGTTGCGAAGCTTAGTGGAGAAAATAAGGCAAGTTCTTCGATAAACAGATTTATTGCTGCAGTGCGAACTTTTTTTGCTTATTGTAAAAAACTTGGGTATATTGAAGTGAATCCGGCGCTCGAATTGAAAACGGTTCGGCTTCCAAAGCATATTCCAACTTTTTTGACTGCACGGGAGGTTGATTTTCTGTGTGCTTTACCGGAAGCTCACGAGTTGTTGTGGGAAACCCGGGATAAGGCTCTTTTTGAGATGATGTATTCCAGTGGTTGCCGTGTTAGTGAAATTGTTTCGCTTAAAATAAAGGACTTTGGTTCGGATTTTTCGTCAGTGATTGTCACGGGTAAAGGAAAAAAAGACCGTAAAGTCTATTTTGGAAAGGAAGCTCAGGAAGCTCTTGAAATTTATCTTGCAGATAGAAAAAAAAGGTTTGCGTCAGAAAAATTGCAGAATAATTCACCTTATGTCTTTGTTAATCAGAAAGGCGGAGCGCTTACAACCGGTGGTGTTCGATATATTTTGAGTAAGTATACAGGACTTCAGGGGATTAATAGACACGTTTCTCCTCATGCGCTCCGTCATACTTTTGCTACTGCAATGCTTGCTAATGGAGCTGATGTTCGTGTGGTTCAGGAAATGCTTGGTCATTCCAGTATTTCTACAACCCAGCGATACACCCATATAACAACGGAAAAACTTATAGATATATACAATAAAGCTCATCCTCACTCAAAGTAGGATTTAAGGAAAAATTATGAAAAAACAAAAGATGCGGAGTACAACTGTTGTTGCCGTAAAACGAAACGGTCATGTTGCAATGGCTGGAGATGGGCAGGTTACTGCCGGAAATACTGTTATGAAGGGAAATGCAACAAAGGTTCGTAAGATTTACGACGGAAAAATCCTTACAGGTTTTGCAGGAAGTGTTGCAGACGCCTTTACTCTTTTTGATCGCTTTGAATCAAAAATTAAAGAGTTTAATGGTGATTTGACTCGTGCGGCAGTTGAACTTGCAAAGCTTTGGCGAACGGAAAAAATGCTTCAGAAACTTGAAGCTCTTCTTTTGGTTGCAGATAAGGATAAAATTCTTTTGATTAGTGGTGACGGAAATGTTATTGAACCGGAAAATGATGTTCTTGCAATAGGTTCCGGCGGAAATTATGCTTATTCTGCGGCTCTCGCATATCTCGACGCATCTGATTTGAGTGCTCGGGAAATTGCTGAAAAATCATTGAAAATTGCCGGTGATATCTGTATTTATACAAATAATCATATCACAGTAGAGGAACTTTAAGTTATGGAAAATAATGTGGATTTAACACCAAAGCAGATAGTTGAAAAACTTGATCAGTATATCATCGGTCAGGAAAAGGCAAAACGCGCTGTTGCAATTGCACTCCGTAACCGAACCCGCAGACTTAAGCTTTCAGAAGGAATTCGAGATGAAGTTGCTCCAAAAAATATTCTTATGATTGGGCCAACCGGTTGCGGAAAAACAGAAATTGCCCGCCGTCTTGCAAAATTGTGTAATGCTCCGTTTCTTAAGGTTGAAGCAACAAAATATACAGAAGTTGGATATGTGGGCCGCGATGTAGAATCTATGGTTCGCGATCTTATGGCTGTTGGTTATAAAAATGTAAAAGCCGAAATGGAAGAAGAACTTCGTGAAAAATCGGTTTCCGTTGTAGAAGAAAAGCTTCTTGATTTACTTTTGCCTGGTTCTGGAAAAAATGAAAAGAAATCGGATTCGGATTTTGTTGATACAGTTTCTCAGACTGCAGGTGAAGGTGATGTGATTATTTTGGGTGATGGTTTGTCTCCTGAAAAATCTTCTTTGGATTCTACTGACATGAGTTCTACTCGCGAAAAATTCCGTCAAATGCTTAAGGATGGAAAACTTGAAGACCGCGAAGTTGAAATTAACGTAAGTCGAGCTCAGGGAATTCCTAGTATGGAAATTATTGCAGGTGGTTCTCTGGATGATTTGCAGAGTAGTATGCAGAATCTTGCCGGAATGCTCAGTGGTGCCCGTCATAAACGTCGTACAGTTTCTGTCCGCGAAGCCCGCAAAATTTTAACGGAAGAAACCCTGGACAGTATGGTCGATAACGATAAAGTTTGTGATGAGGCAAAAAAGCGAGTTGAAAACAGCGGTATCGTTTTTATTGACGAAATTGATAAAATTGCGGTTCATGGCGAAAGTCATGGGCAGGATGTAAGTCGTGAAGGTGTGCAGCGGGATATTCTTCCTATCGTTGAAGGAAGTAATGTAAGTACAAAATACGGCGTTGTTAATACAACTCATATTCTTTTTATTGCGGCTGGTGCTTTTAGTGTTGCAGCTCCAAGTGATCTTATTCCTGAATTGCAGGGAAGATTTCCGCTTAGAGTTGAACTTGAAAGTCTTTCGAAGGATGATTTTAAGCGAATTCTTCAGGAACCAAAAAACAGCCTTGTTATGCAGTATTCAGAACTTTTGAAGACAGAAGGCGTTTCTCTGGATATTACTCCGGATGCAATTGAACGAATGAGCGTGATTGCAGAAGAAGTGAACTCTAAATCCGAAAATATCGGAGCTCGCCGCCTTCATACAATCATGGAAAAGGTTCTGGATGAAATCAACTTTACGGCTGACGAACATTCCGGTGAAACAATTAAAATTGATGCCGACTACGTAAACCGCCAGCTCGGAGATATAGTTCAGAGCCAGGATTTGTCCAGATATATTTTGTAGCAAGAAATTAAAATTAATTCTAAATAAAAAACTGTTCGTTCCGACAATCAAAGTAAGGAAGTCGTTCTCACAATTTTGCGGATTCCTTAGGATGTCGAAATGAACAGTTTTACCCGTTCTGTAGATTTGCTTCATCGTGTAATGGATGCTACAAGCCTTCGTTATCAGGTGAGCGCAAACAACCTTGCAAACTGTGAGGTTCCAAATTTTAAACGTTCCACAGTCAATTTTGAAAGCGAATTAAAGCGGGCTTTTGAAAGCGAAGAAAAGGCAAAAAATGCATTTCAGCTTGCTCGTTCTGACAGTCGTCATATTTCTCTTTATGAACCGTATGATTACCGGGATGTAGAACCTCGACGTGTACTTGATTATTCAACACAGGCAAAAGCAAATGGTAATAATGTTGATGCAGAAACTGAAGCAAATAATATTCTTCAGATCCAGATGCAGTATAGACTTCTTACACAGCTTGCAAACTTCGAGTTTAGTCAGGTTAATACTGTTTTGAAAAAATAATAGGAATTGAGAGGTAATAAAATGGGTCTTTTTACATCGATAAATATTGCTGCAACAGGAATGAGTGCAGAACGCCTTCGTTCTGATGTTATTTCAAATAATATTGCAAATGCTTCTACAACACGAACACAGGAAGGTGGAGCTTTTAAGCGTTCTAGAGTTGTGTTTGAACCGGTAAGTGCAAGTCATCCTCAGTTCCGTTCTCCTTTTACCCCAAGTGATTTGGATAATGGTCCTGGAAAAGGTGTTAAGGTTCGTGAAATCGTAAAAGATACAGAAACTCAGGGACGGCTGGTTTATGATCCAAGTCATCCGGATGCAATTCAGTCTGGTCCAAATAAAGGTTATGTTGAATATCCAAATGTAAATATAGTTAATGAAATGGTTGATTTGATTTCTGCAAGCCGTGCATATGAAGCTAATTCAACAGTTGTTGAAGGTGCAAAAAGTATGTTCAGTGCAGCTTTGGAAATTGGCGCTAGATAAGTTGTGTGGCCTGTTCAGTGATTGATGAACAGGCTTCTTTGTTAATTGACATCCTGCATAATGCAATGTAAAATTCAATAGGGTGGTAAAAAATGAAAATTCCTGAATTTAATACGCTTCAGATGGTAAAAACAGAAGCTCTTCATACCGGAAATAATGCGCTTACAAAAATAAATGGCTTTTCTTCTGCAGAGGTTGGAGTTGAAAAGACTCGAAAAAGTTTTGAAGATTATCTTATGAATGCTTTTCAGTCGATGAACGCACAGCAGGTTCAGGTAGCTGATCTTGAAAAACAGGTTATGACAGATCCGGACAGCGTTGATTTGCACGACGTTACTATTGCAATGAGCAAGGCCCGCATGTCACTTAATCTTGCTCAGTCTGTTATTGATCGTCTTGTTCAGGGCTGGTCAGAAATTACTACAGCTCGTTAGTTTTAATTGCCAGAAATTCGGTTATATGGTATAATCAGTTGAATTTATAGATTCGTTCACGGGAGGGGTCAGATGAACGAATGGCTTAATAAGATGATGGCCAAAGCCAAGGATTTTTGGAAATCGGCTTCTATCATAAAAAAAGTTATTCTTTTTGCAGTACTTGCTGCCATTGTTATTGTTATCGTGGTTACAACACGGGTTTCTTCTGCTCCGGCTACAGTACGCCTTTTTAATGCTCCGGTAAAAGATGAAACCAGAATGGAGCAGATTTTAGATCGTCTTTCACAGGAAAATGTTCAGGCTTTTACAGATGACAATGGTTATGTTTCTGTAATCGATGAAAAAACTGCAAGAAAGATGCGTTCTATTCTCATGTCTGAAGGACTTACTCCTTCTGCATGGAATCCTTTTGCTGATTTTTATAACCGCTCCTGGTCGGCAACAGATCTTGAACAGAATGTTAAGCTTAAAAATGCAATTACTTCCAGAGTAGAACAGCAGCTTGAAGCCTTGGATGATATTGCCGCTGCAAATGTTACAATCAATATTCCGGAAACAAAATTATTCACTGCAGATCAGAATCCAGTTTCTGCTTCGGTAATTCTTACTCTTTTGCCGTCAAGTGATTTACCTTCAAATAAAAAGAAGCAGAAGAATCTTCAGCGCCTCATTCTTACTATGGTTGAAGGCCTTAAAGAAGAAAATCTTACAATTTCTGATACTGATGCACACGTTTTAAATGATTTTGAAAATCTTGATGAAGTAACCAGACTTTCAAATATTGAACGCCAGCAGAAAATCCGCCACCAGGAAGAAGCAAAGCTAAAGGCGAGTATTCTTAAGCATCTTCAGGTTCTTGCAAAAGAAAAGCGAATTGGTGACCTTGTTGTAAATATTGAAATGGATATGTCAGAAAAATCTCTTGAATCAACCGTTTATACACCGATTCAGAGAAAGGCTGATAACCCTAATACTCCATACGACGATTCTGATTATGTTGATACACTTCCGTTGAGTCAGCAGACAGTTACAAAAGAATGGCAGGGAACAGGATATAATCCGGAAGGACCTGCTGGTGTTGAAGGACAGACTCCTCCAGTTTATTCGGATATGTCTAACGTAGTTGGAAAATCTGTTGAAACTGGTGTAACTCAGAATAATGTTATTAATACAACTCATACCGTAGAAACTGTTGCCCCTCAAACAGGACGAACTTCGGTTTCGTTAAACGTTGATGGAAAATGGACTTTGCTCCGGGATCCTAAAACTCATGATTACATTGTTGATGATGCAGAAGATGGAACCGGCGGATTAAAGCGAAAATATACTCCTGTTCCGCCGGAAGAACTCGCTGAATACAAGAAGCTTGTTGAGGCTGCAATTAACTATAATCAGCTTCGTGGTGATTCTGTTCAGGTTACAAACATTCAGGTTGACCGTTCAGAAGAATTTGAAAAATTTGATAATGAATATTTTCAGAAGCAGCAGACAAAACGAACAATTTTGCTCAGTTTGATTGCTGTTGCCGTTGTTTTGATTGGTTTTATACTGTTCCGTATTATCAGCAAAGAAATGGAACGCCGACGCCGTGCCCGCGAAGAAGAACTTTTGCGACAGCAGCAGCTTGCCCGCGAACAGGCTCTTTGGGAAGCAAAAGACGAAGCTCAGACAGTTACAATGTCTGTCGAAGAAAGCCGCCGCGCAGAACTTCAGGAAAATGCAATCAACATGGCAAAAGAGCATCCTGAGGATGTTGCAATGCTTATCCGCACATGGCTTATGGAGGAATAGAGAATGTCAGACGAGATGCCTAAATCAAATCCTAAACCGATTCCAAAACCTGGCAGCTTGAAGCCGGCCGGAAGCAGCAAAAAGGATAGAAAAGACTACAAGAGTCTTACTGGTCGCCAGAAGGCCGCAATATTCCTCGTTTCTCTTGGTTCTGATGTTTCTTCAGAAATCATGAAGCATTTGCGCGAAGATGAAGTTGAAACATTGACTTTTGAAATTGCTCGTCTTGAAACAGTAGACGCAGAATATAAAGATGCCGTTCTTGAAGAATTCCAGGAATTGATGAATGCGCAGAACTTTATCACTACTGGTGGTATCGATTATGCCCGTGAACTTCTTGAAAAATCTTTGGGAAGCCAGAAAGCAATTGATATTATTAACCGGTTGACTTCAAGTCTTCAGGTTCGTCCATTCGATTTTATCCGTCGAACCGACCCTGCTCATTTGTTAAACTTTATTCAGCAGGAATATCCACAGACAATCGCTTTGATTTTGGCTTATCTTGAACCTGGAAAAGCTGCCGTTATTTTGCAGAATCTTCCTGAAGAAATGCAGCCAGAAGTTTCTAAGCGCCTTGCAACAATGGACCGTACTTCTCCTGACGTTTTGCGCGAAGTTGAACGAGTTCTTGAAAAGAAACTTTCTACACTTTCTAGTGAAGACTACACTGCTGCCGGTGGTGTTGAATCTATCGTTGAAATCTTGAACCTTGTTGACCGTTCTTCCGAAAAGTCTATTATCGAATCTCTGGAAGAAGACGATCCGGATCTTGCCGAGGAAATCAAAAAGCGAATGTTCGTATTCGAAGATATCGTTATGCTCGACGACCGTGCTATTCAGAAGGTACTTCGCGA
>CAMHIV010000028.1 GCA_946185185.1 uncultured Treponema sp.
TGATGAGTTTGTTACTGATGAAAAAGAGATGAGCGTTCGCTCGTATAATATAACAGAAGTACAAATAATTTTAAGAAATCCAGCATGGGCATTCGTATATTGGAATATAAGCGATTCCGATAGAATTTCGCTGGATAAGGCTTTTATCAGCCAGATGATGCTCAGAATCAGTTCTTTTTCTGAAAAAGATCAGATTAAGCCGGACGATTATTTTGATATTCAGATTTCAAAAGAAGACGATGGACAGTATGTTCTTCTTCCTGCCGGAAAAAGATTTTTCAGAATTGACCTTCTTTTTAATATCGATGGAATTATAGATATTCTTTCTTCTTCAAAATTACTTGAGATGCCGGAAGGAGCAGCAGTTCTTTCTGATATGAGACCGGGAAGAAATGTAGCTGATTCTGAAATTATGGAGCTTTCTGGTTTTTCGGAAATGCTTCTGGAACATTACAAAAATCACAGGGAATCATTCTCGTAGTTTAAGGAAACAAAAATGGGCAACAAGAGATTAGTTTTTGTACTTAACGCCACACAGGAATATATAAGACATACAGGGGAAGATGCAGAAAAATACGCAGCCGTTTCTAGTTATTTGTTCGATGCAATTTCTGAAACTTACATTCCTCTTTTGAGAATGCTTTCAAATCTTGAAAAGGACGGAGTGAATTTTAAACTTTCACTCGTGCTTACTCCTGTTTTATGCACACTTTTGGATGATAAAGTAATTCAGGAGCAGTATCTTTCCTGGCTCGATAAAAAAATTGAATTTGGTAAAAAAGAAATTCAGCGAACAGCCGGAAATCCTTCAATTCAGGCTGTATGCAAACGAACTTTTGAGCAGTATCAGAGCGATAAAGATTTTTATGAAGAATGTAAAGGTCGTCTTGTAAAAAAATTCTACGAGTTTAGAAAAAAGGGGCTTGTTGAATTTATTGCAACTTGTGGCACAGATATTTTTATGCCGTTTTATAACGACATGGAAGAAGTTATGTCTGCTCAGGTTGAAGCAGGAATTTTATCTTACAGAAGCTTTTTTGGCGATGTTCCTGATGGATTCTGGCTTCCGGAACTCGGATATTACGAAGGTGTTGAAAAGATTTTAAAAGCTTACGGAATGAATTACACAATTCTTGATTCTAGAAGCTTCCTCTTCAGCAAAATTGAACCTAAAAACGGTCTTTTTTCTCCTGCGCGTTTTACAAATGCCCTTGTTTGTTTTGGCCGTGATTATGATTCAGATACAGAAATCTTTGGCGAAGACGGTTATTGTCATGATGTGGCGTACAAAAACCTTGCCCGGGATGTAGGTTTTATCCTGGAACCGGAAAAACTTGATCCGTTCATTACGAAGGGAACTGTTCGATATGCATTGGGATACAGTTATTGGAATAAAACTCTTATCGATGAATCTGAAGCCGGCAATGCTGATGACGGCGAAAATGTTTATGATTTTGCAGTTGCCGAAAAGCGTTGTGAAGAGCATGCAAAACAGTTTGTTCAGGCAAAACTTGAAAAATTGAATAAGGCACAGGCTTTGATTCCGGATGAAGACGTTTCTGTTGTAGTAACTATTGATGCAAACCGCCTGCGTGAAAACTGGAACGAAGGAATCCTTTGGCTTGAAAAGGTTTTGCGCGAAGCTGCTGCTTCTGGTCTTGAAACAGAAACTCCTAAAGCACTTATTGGAAATCCATTTAAATTGCAGCGCATAGCTCCTTATTACGGTTCTGCCTGCAATGCCGGTTATGCAGAAGAATTGCTTTCCAGCAAAAATAACTGGATGCTCCGTTATGCGCGAAAGGCAAGCGAAAGAATGGTCGATCTGGCAGAAAGATTTCCTTCTGAAACTGGTTTAAAGGCTCGTCTTTTAAATCTTGGTGTAAAGGAATTGATGTTTGCAGAATCTTCCGGCTGGGCAAAAATGCTCGATGGAGAAAAATCTCCTGAATATGCAGAAATGCGCTTTAAGCAGAGTATAAACGATTTTACAGCCGTTTTTGACGCTCTCGGTTCAAATACTGTCAGCACAGAATGGCTCACAAACCTGGAAAGCGCCCATCAGATTTTTCCATGGATGAACTACAGAATCTTCTGTCGCAAGCACTAGCTTTTGAATGAATGGCGAGTAATTGTAGAACTCGGCATTCATTCTAGTGATTAAGAATATTCACTTCTTCCAGCATCTTCATGTATTTTTCTGTGGAAATAATTGCTTCTTTTGCAGGGTCGAAGTATTTATCGATTTTTAAAGCTTCATTCCAACATTCAAGGGCTTCGTTATATTCCAGTTTTGTGTAATGCATAAGTCCTTCCCGGTAAAGGGCGTCAACCTGTTCCTTCTTTTCGTGGCGGTTTTTGTCGCCGAGCTTGATTTTTGCCGAAACACTTATGCGGTTCAACGGATTTATTGAACTGGTCAAATCCAAGGTGTAGTTCACATTGAATCTCATTTTGAAAATTTCAAATTCTCCGCCAAGACTGAATCTTGGGTTTGCGCCTTTCAGCTGGAAACCGCCGAGAACTGAAAAGAAATCGGTTATGTCTACACAAACGCCGCTTCCTGCGTAGAACATCTGGTATTCTGATAATTCATAAAGATTAAATGGCTGCCGGAATTCCAATGCGAGGGTTACAGGGCGGATGATTTTGTATGAAAGTCCAAGTCCTATTGAAGAAGGAAGCGGGTCATCCAATGTAACGGAACTTGTAAAGCCTGTGATTGCGGCTCCCAGATTATTAATGCTCAATCCAACTTTGAAGTTTGCGTCTCTTGAAGAATAAAGCTTTCCAATATTGAATTGAGTCAGAACTCCCACATCTGCCATAAATGCAAGTGCAGACTGTTCAATGCCGGAGTCCGAAATAATTTCGTTTGTATCATTGTCTGCGTAATCAGGGACTGCCCGCCACCCGGCTTTTATATTTGTTCCCAAACTTAATCCGCGAAATCTGTAGCCCGGATGAAAATTGTAGGCTGCATTAAATACGGCTGTGGTTTCCGAATAGTAAGAACTGGAAGCTTTAATACCGAAGGAATCGTATTCTGAAAACGGTACGTAAAAGCAGCTGATTTTTCCGCCGATTCCAAAATTATTAAATCGTGTGGTCGCTGCAATAGTTTCCATGGCGGAGTCTGCAATCCAGGCGTTGTGAAAAAGAGCTATTTCGGTGTTTTCCAAAATTGCAGAGGCTGCAGGATTGTAGTCAATGTAGCTTACATCATCGCAGAGACCAGTGAAGGCTCCGCCTAAACTTTCAGAGCGACCACCCTGCGGAATCAGTAATGACCGAAATCCTGTTGTTCCTTCGTTATCACCTGCCATTTCAAGAAATGAGCCTGCAAGGGTATCGGTTAAATCCGTTAAATCCAGTGCGGATGCGGATGCGATACCGGAAGTGATGAGAAAAAAACAAAAAAGTTTTCTAACAGGCGAATTCATACTATCTGCTTATTTATTTTCGGTCTTTTTTCCTATATTCTATATGGTAATGTACCGAAAATAGAAGTAGGAAAATGTCCAAAAAAATACTGCTTTTGACATGTATATTTTTCTCTGTTTTTTGCATTTTTGGCAAGGAAAAAAAACTTGTAGAAGGAGTTCTTTCTTTAAACGAAATAGATGAACTTATCCGCTCGGAAGATAAAAAAGATTTTTACCGCGCCTTCGATGAATTGAATAAATATTTTGCAGCCTATCCTGATGAATTTGATGCAGTTCAGTCCCGGATTACAAAGATTATGAAGCAGCGCGATTCTTATACGGACAGCGTAAATACTTTGATGGATGTTATTAAAAATGGCGAAGAGGGGCGGGAAGAAGAACTTAAGGAAATTACCGACCGCATTCTGAAAATTGAACATAACCCGCTGGAACCGCGCCTTAAAATTATCGAAGATACAAACTATCTTGTTTCGATGTATCAGTACAGCGCCATTCAAAATAAGACAAAAAGCCTGATTGCAGAAAAAAAATACGCAGAAGCCGGAAAGAAAGCTCTTGAAGGATTTAAAATTCTGAAAGAAAACTTCACTCTTAAATACAGCGGTGAAAGTATTGTATCTAAAACGGAAGCTCAAATTGAAAAAATATTTTCACTTGTTTCGCAGTTTGCGGCTCTGGATTCAAAATTGGAAAATGCTACACAGGATTTTATTCAGGCGGTAAACAAAGGAAATGAATCTCAAATTGATTCGTGCCTTTACGCCGTGCGCTCTGTTTTTACGGATTATGCAAAAATCCGGAACGAAATAAATGACTGTGGTCTTGCCTTAAAAACTTACGAAAACGATTCTCGCCTCATAAAAGGAAAAGCTGATACCCGCTCCGGAAGTCAGGAAGATATTTTCTTGCGCCATGGAACAGAATATCCGGCTATGGCTGTTGCCTGTGTTTACGGCTGGAAGGAGCTTCCTGATCCGAACCGCGGTGTGCTTGGTGCAATGGATGCGCACTGGAATATTGCTGTCGAAAGCATGAAAAAATGTACCGCTCAGAGTATAAATCAGCTTGCCGGCCAATTTTCTGAATCAAATTCAATCAGTAGATTTAAAGCTCTGGGAGCACTTCCGGATAAATCTTCGCTTCTTAAAATTAATAAATTTGCAAATTACGCAAAGGCTGTAAACGGACTTTATTCACTTTTAAAGACAGACGATGGAAAGCAGTTCCGACAAACTTATCCTAATTACAATATTTCGGTTGATTATGTTGATGGACTTGCTTCTGTTACAGAGAAGATTGTTTCGGACGTTCTGGAAATATCTTCTCTCAAGCAGAAGGCTCTTGCCGTTGCAAACAGAAAAAATGCAGTTGATGAAGAGCTTGTTAATTCTTCGTTTTCAAATGATATTTTGAGTTCTGTAATTGCGATTGACGGAATTCGAAGCAGTATTGAAAAAAATAGTTATCGTAAATCAAACTGGGGTTCGCTTTATAAGGAAAGACTTTCAATGGTTTCTTCACACGAGCAGGAAACCGGAAAAACTCCAGGTACCGACATAAAAGACGATATTATCGAATGGAACAAAATTGAACGAACTTCAATGGATTATGAAGAGTCTGTTGGCGTTTATGCGGATGAATCTCTTCTTGAAATATACATGCTTCTTGCAAAGCATTATGCAAACTGTGGTGAAATCTATGTTCATCGTGCAGAAACAGAAGCTGGCGAAATCGGAAGACTTGTAAATCCATCTTCCGGAAATTCAAGGCGTTATTCTCAAAAAGCAGTTGTTCTTACAGGAGAACTTACAACCTTTATTACCCGCGCCAAAAAGACTCTTGTTGAAGGCCAGAAAAAAATTGAAGGAAAATATTCTTCAAATTACACTGATTTATCAGCATCGATTGCAGAATCAATCAACCGCCTGGATAATGTTGTAATTGCTTCCCAGGAAACCCTTGCAACTGCTGAAAAGCTTGTTAAGCGTTCTGAAGCGAACCGCCGAAAGGGTGATGAATCTATGAAAGATTCCCGAAAATCTCTTTCCCGTGAAAACTTTGACCGTGCTACTGACCAGGCATACAAGGCAAGTGATTACTATATTGAAGCCCTTAAAGATAACTACGATGAAGATTTCAGCCGTTCAAGTTCAGAGGCCGTTACAAATCTTCTTACAGAAATCAAGGATAAACAGAAGGTTTACATCTTTGATGAAGTGGATTCTCTTATTGCAAAGGCAAACCTTGAATATCGGAATGATAATTACAATGCTGCGCAGGATTATTTGAACCGCGCCCGCGAACGCTGGAATGTTGTATTCCCGGAAATTGATAACGGTGAAATTTCCAGTCTGAATGCGGTTGTAGAAATTGCTTTACAGGCAAATAATGGCCGCTATCCAACTGACAAAGTAAGTGAAATTTCTCAGATTTTGAGTATCGCAAACCAAAATTACGATAAGGGCGTTTCGCTTTCAAAGAAGGGTAAGAATGCTGAGTCAGCTTCGGAATTTGTAAAAGCTTTGCGAAAACTTGATGAGCTTAAATCCATTGCGCCAAAGAACAAAGATGCAAATATTCTTCGTCTTAAGATTCAGCAGTTCCAGGATCCTTCTCAATTCGAAGAACGGTTCAGGGCAAAAATTGAACAGGCAAAGCTGGATTACAAGAAAAAGGATAAGCAGCTGGAAGTTTATGGAGATTTAAAAGATCTTGTAGAAATGAATCCAAATTATCCTGGATTAAAGGCGCTTATTCTTGAAATTGAATATGAAATCGGAATTAAGGTTCGTGTTACGGATAACAGCAAGAGTGAATCTGCTAAACTTTTGGCAGAAGCTCGTGAAATTTTTAACCGCGCCGGAACTAATCAGGCTTTGTTAAAACAGGCTATGGCGAAGGCTGATGCGGCTCTTTCAAAATACAGCGGAAATACAGAAGCGAAGTCGCTAAAAAATAGAATTCGTGTTAAACTGGATTCACAGGTTGTCAATCTTACTTTCGAGGTTAACGAAAAGTATCAGGAGGCATTGAACAGATACAATGCGTACGATTATGCGGGAGCGGATGAAATTATGGAACAAATCTGGAAGGATTCCCGAAATCACACTGATAAAATTGATAAGCTAAGAAAGCGAATTAAGGCAGAACTGATTTAAATGCGATTTAAAAAAATATTTTGTTTACTTGCATTTTTCATACTTTCTCTTTCGGCTTTTTCTCAGGATTTTTATTGGGATGAGCCGGTAACGGTTTCTTCCGGGGAATCAAGATTTCCTCGTGCCGTTAATGCCGGAAATCGTTCCTACGCATTCTGGCAGGAAATAGATTCTGTTTCAAAGAAAATTTATTTAAGCGTAATGAAGATCAATCCGGACGGAAAATTTTCTGTAAATCCAAGATTTGCGGGGCCGTTTTCTTATTCCGGTGAAATCCCGGATATTTATTCCGTTGCTGTAACTTCATCCGGAAGAGTTGCAGTTGTAGCGCTTTCTTCTGATTCAAGAATTTCAACCTTTGTTTCTGACGACAATTGTTCATCTTTCAACCGATATGATTTTCCGTCGCAAAAGGCTCAGTTTCTTGCGCCAAAGATTTTTGCAACGAAGAATGGCAACTTTATGCTGTTCTGTTCCCTTGCAAAGCAGGAAAATCTTGGAAATGCATCGATTTTAACTCACAATTTTTATATTTACAGTGCATATTCTTCGAATGGCCTGAACTGGTCCGACTTTAAGCAGACTTTTTCCGGTGAAAAATATAAGAATTCCTTTTCTCCTGTTTTGGCTTCAGCTTCCGATGGAAATTATCTTGTTTTTCAGACGAAGGTTCAGAATCACGGCTCTGTTACTTACCAGCTCTACGGAGCTTTTGCTGAAACAGATACTTCTTCCTGGAGCGAACCAGTTTTAATTTCGGGGGAAAATTCCTTTGAAGACCGCGAAAAAGATTATTTTTCATTCGATAATCAGCTCCCATTTGCATTTGTTTCTGATGACGGCGTTCATATTGCCTGGGAACGAAATTCTCCGGGTTCTGAAAATTCTTCAATCTGTTATGCAAAAATTACGCGGGAAGGAATTGTTCCCCGTTCTGCAGAAACAATCGCAGACGAAGGAAATGCTCGAAGTGTAGTCCTGTTTTCACTAGATGACGAACTTTATGCCTCCTGGTCTGCTCAAAGCGGTCGCTCAGAAACTGTTTATTATGCAAAAAAAGATGGTTTTTCCTGGAAAAAGCAGAAAATTGATGTGGCTTCCAGTTCCGGCAAAAATCCTTTCCCTGTCGTAAAAAATGACCGGTGCGCCTTTGTCTGGCAGGAAACATATTCAGGCGGAAAAAATAGAATAATCTATCTTGAGCCCGATTCAACATGTTCAAAAGCCGGTATTACGGCTGAAAAGTATAAAGCCGGTACACGCACAAAAAATCAGAAGGTGCGCTTTAAAATTTCTCTTCCAAAGGATTCTTCCGGTATAGACGGTTATGTTTACAGCTGGTCAAAGAATGCGACTGTAGAACCTGCCCACGATGAAATGGAATTAAAGTATCCGAATAATACAGTTCTAAATCTTACGGCTCAAGAAGAAGGCGACTGGTTCTTAAAGGTTTCTGTTTTGGATAGGGCAGGTAACTGGTCTGAAATATCTTCCTTTTGCTATAGTCTGGATCTTACGCCTCCAAAAAAGGTTGTTTTTGAGCCAGTTGAACTTGATGAGGCAGGATTCATCAAAAACACTGCTCTTAGTATAAAATGGGCAGCTGACAGCTCTGACACTGATATTGCAGGGTACAATTATTCTATCAATAAAATTGCGAATATTAATTCGAAATTTTATTCAACGCCGAAACATCCCCTTAATATAAAAAAATCTGGCGCCGAAGAATATGTTCATCATCTTTTGGAATCTAATGAAAAAAATATTTCCAAGGAACGAAAGCTTTCTGACGAGATTCGTTTAAAAATTCCTTCGATGGCGTACAGGAATCTGGAAAATGGTCTTTATGTCTTTACAGTTTCTGCAATTGACGAAGCAGGGCTTGTTGGTGCTCCTGAAAAAATTGCTTTTGTGGTAAATAAATATGCGCCTGCCACGGTGATTTATAAAATTAATAAGGAAGAATCTGTTTTCGGCGATGTAAAAATAGACATCATCGGGAAAGATTTTACTGTTGATGGAACTATCACAAAAGTTATTGTGGATGCCGATGGAAAACTTCCATACGATATTGAAATTCCTTCGACAGAAAAGCGGTTTAAAGTTTCTTCTAACGAGAAAATTTCCGGAATTTCTCTTGGAAATGAGCTTGAAGAAGGTTCTTATTTTGTTGGTGTTGTTCATTCAGACCGCGGACTTTACATGACGAAAAAGCCTGCGCTTTCTATTGAAACAAATGGAACCGTAAAAATTGAAAATGATTACGATTACCGGCCTCGTTGGCGGGTTGTTTCAAAAACATATAAATTCAGATTGTATGCAGCTACAGTTCTTCTTTCTGTTCTTCTGGTGCTATCGGCTATCGGCATTGTGGCATTTGGAATTGAATTTGTGAAGAATTGCAGGGAGCTTTTTGCGGTAAAGCGACTGGTAACTCAAGTTAGCGAAGGAGTTCTTATGGACGCAATTTTGGCGGAAAATAAAAAACGAAAGGGAAGTCTTAAACAGAGTCTTGCGGGCTTTACGATTTCACTTGTTGTATTCATGATTGTGGTTCTTTCTGTAATTTTGGGAACCCAATTGATTCGTGTACAGACAAGAACTCTTGCAAATGGATTGAACGACCGCGTAGATGTACTTCTTTCTTCTGTTTCAACAGGCGCACGCTCATATCTGCCTTCTGAAGATATTCTTGAATTAAGTCAGCTTCCTCGTCAGATTGATTCTGTAAAAGAGGCGGAATTTGTTACGATTTCTGGTTTTGCAAATTCAGAATTTACAGGCAAAAAAGAAAATATTCCGCTTTATGTCTGGGCTTCCAACGATAAGGATATTACCGAAAAAATTGATATTTTGAACAACCGAAAAAATTCTTTTGTTCCGGGCGGTTCACTTCTTTCGAAAGATGTTGAACTTATGCAGATTCTTCAGGAAAGAATCCGGCTTATAAACGAAGAAGCCTCTAAATTGTGCGATGAGCAGGTGAAGCGCCTTTCTGCGTTAAGTGCCGAAAGTTCCCGTGCTTCGGTTTCCCGTAAAACTGAAATTAATTCTGAAATGCAGGCGCTGAATCTTTCGATTAATACACAACTTACGGAACTTTCTGCAAAGTCCAGTGGTTCAATTCCTGAATACGACCGGAACAAAATTGACGGTGAAGTTACTGAGTATTTCTTCTATCGCCCTGTTCTTTTTAGAAGCGGTCGTTCTTCTGAATATGTGCGCGGATTTGTATTTATTCAAATTGATACCTCTTCGCTGGTTGCAGAACTTAATAAATCAATTCATGGAATTTTGTATTCGGTGCTTTTTATCGCGCTCTTTTCCGTTATCATTGGAATTGCTGCGGCAATCGTTTTTGCGGTTCGCATGGTAAAACCTATCAGCCGTCTGGAAAAAGCCGTAAAAGATATTTCCGAAGAAAATAATAAAGAGCTTTTGCTCCGAAATGAATTGAAAAATCTTCCGAATAATGAAATCGGCCGCCTTGGTGAATCTGTAAACAGATTGCAGCGGGATTTGGGATTTAGTGCCCGGGAATTGAATCTTCAGCTCAACGCCTCTGAAATTCAGCAGGGCTTGGTTCCGCTTGAGCCGCTTTCCGGTAATGTAAAGCAGAATATATCCCGCATAGAGGATAAAAATGTGCGTGAATTTGCCTACTACAAAGGGGCTGCCGGCGTTTCCGGAGACTATTTTGACTTCAAAAAACTTGATGACCGGTTCTATGTTTCTGTAAAATGTGATGCTTCCGGACACGCTGCTCCTGCCGGTATTCTTGTTACTATAATTGCAACCTTGTACAAAAAATGGGCGGAAAACTGGACGTTTAAAAAGGACGGCATACGCCTGAATGAATTTTTGAATCGTTCAAATGATTTTCTGGAATCACTGAATATCAAAGGAAAATTCGTTGCGATGGTAATTGCGCTCTATGATTCTAAAACGGGAGAAGTGTATCTTTGCCACGCGGGAGATAAGATTTTCCGCATTTATGATTCTGCTTCAAAGGTTTTGAATCGCCGGGAACTTTCAGAAACTCCGGCACTTGGCCCATTTCCAACGTTTATGGTCGATATGAAGGGTGGCTTCAAGGTTGAAAAAACTCAACTCAATAAAAATGACATTCTTCTGCTCTACACCGACGGTATCGAAGAAAATGGACGCGCAAAACGAAAGCATGATTTTTCTGCGATAATGAAGCCAAAACTCGATAAAGACGGCGTTCAGATTGTGGATTCCTTTGGTAATCTGGAATGGGAAATCGATAAAGAAGAATTTGGTGAAAACCGTGTAAATGATATTGTCCGTGCGCTTTTTAATCGTTCTAAGTATGTACTCACAAAGGAACAGAATCCTTCTGTCGGCGAAAGACTGGAATTTAATTTCGCAAACTGTGAAGGTTCTATTGAAGATTGTATAACAGCTTTGGCTTCGATAGAAAAGGTATTCCGCCTTTACAAACCAGGTTCTGCAAGTGCAAAGGATTGGGTTGAAGTTGATGTTGCAATTGATCGGTTCCTGAAAGATCACTTTAATCTGTATGAAAACTATGCTATCCAGCCGACGGATGAAAAAGGTGAAATAATTCGACCAAAGAACCCGAATTATATTTACTACGCATTCTGTAAGGAAGATGTTCAGGAAGACGACCTGACAATAATCGCAATTCAGCGCCCGTAGAAAAGAAAATCCGAAAAAAAGCAGAATTTTCTTTTCAACCGTCGTTTTTAAGCGTATATTTAAAGGGATATTTTAGGAGACGCGTTATGGATAAAGACGAAATAAAAGAAAAATTGCAGTCGGGATTGGATAAATTTCTTGACTCTTCAAAAAAGGCTTTGGGAAAAGCTGGAAATGCTGTTCAGGATTTTAGCGATAAAAGTGTTATTCGTATCGAAAAGCACCAGTTCGAAGTAAAAAAAGACGACCAGATTAAAAAACTCGGAAATCTTGCTCTTGAACGCTTTTTGAATGATTCCTCGGCAACTCTTTCTGCCGGCGAAGATGCCGTTGTTTCAATTCTCGAAGAAATCCGTAAATTGAACGATGATATCGCATTGCGCGAAGATAAACTCAAAGCCGAAAAAGCAGAAGCAGGGGAATAAGTAAAAAAAACACTTGCCGTTTTGTAAATCCATGATTATTTTCAAAATAAAGATAGAAAAAGTTGGAGGTAATTATGGATTACGAACACTTCACTTTAAAAATGCAGGACGCCCTCCAGAATGCAAGCGCCCTGGCGCAGAAAAACGACCATTCAGAAATTGGTCTTGAACATCTTTTATTTTCTTTATTAGAGCAGCAGGACGGAATTGTTCCTCCGGTTATTGAACGGATTGGCTGTGACTTAAAAAATCTTAAAAATCAGGTTAAATCTCTTCTGGATTCCTATCCCCGTGTTACGGGAAATGCCCAGATGCGTCTTTCAGGTGAGGCAGAAAAGGTTCTTGCAAAAGCTGAAAACGAAATGTCAAAACTTAACGACCAGTACCTTTCCTGTGAGCATCTTCTTCTTTCAATGACAAAATCAGACAGCCGTGTAAGCGACCTGCTTAAGCGGAATGGAATTACTTATGAAGCCGTCCTTGAAGCATTGAAATCAGTTCGTGGCAACCAGACGGTTGACAGTCAGGATCCTGAAAGCAAAATGCAAAGCCTTTCAAAATTCTGCACGGATTTAACTGCCCGTGCCCGCCAGGATAAAATTGATCCGGTTATAGGTCGTGATGAAGAAATACGCCGCTGTATGCAGGTTCTCTGCCGCCGTACAAAAAATAATCCGGTTTTAATCGGTGAACCTGGTGTTGGTAAAACTGCCATTGTTGAAGGTCTTGCCCGTCGAATTGCTTCAGGGGATGTTCCGGAAAGCCTTAAGAACAAGCGGCTTCTTGCCCTTGATATGGGAAGCCTTGTGGCCGGAGCAAAATTTCGTGGTGAATTTGAAGAGCGCTTAAAGGCCGTAATTACAGAAGTTACAAAATCTGAAGGTCAGATAATTCTTTTTATTGATGAACTTCATACAATTGTCGGCGCCGGTGCAAGCGAAGGCTCAATGGATGCTTCAAATCTTTTAAAGCCTGCCTTAAGCCGCGGTGAGATTCATGTAATCGGGGCTACAACCCTTGATGAATACCGTAAGTACATTGAAAAAGATGCTGCCCTTGAACGAAGGTTCCAGCAGGTTTACTGTGCTGAGCCTACCGTGGAAGATACAATTGCAATTCTCCGTGGTCTTAGAGACAAGTATGAGATTCATCATGGCGTAAGAATTGAAGATGAAGCCCTTGTAAGTGCCGCAGTTCTTTCTAACCGTTACATTACAAACCGCTTTATGCCGGATAAGGCAATCGATCTTGTGGATGAAGCTGCCAGCCGACTGAAGATGGAAATTGAAAGCCAGCCGACAGAACTTGATCAGGTTGAACGAAAGATTTTACAGCTTCAGATTGAAAAACAGTCCCTTAGCAAGGAAGACGATGCGGCTTCAAAGGAACGGCTTAATAAGCTTGAAAAGGAATTAAGCGAAGTAAGTTCAAGGCGTGATGCCATGAAAATGCAGTGGCAGAACGAAAAAGCAGAAATCGATAAAAGCCGCAATCTGAAGGAAAAACTTGAGCAGGCCCGATTTGACGAAGAAAAATACACCCGTGAAGGAAATCTTGAGAAAGCGGCGGAACTGAAATACAGCGTAATTCCGGAACTTGAAAAGCAGATTGCAAAGGCTTCGGAAGAAAAAACTGACGAAGATTCGGAGCGCCAGTCACTTCTTCGTCAGAGCGTAACTGAAGAGGATATTGCAAAGGTTGTTTCAAGCTGGACAGGCATTCCTGTAAGCAAGATGATGACAAGTGAAAAGCAGAAATATCTTCAGCTGGAAGAGGTTCTGCATAAACGTGTAATAGGCCAGAATGAAGCCGTACAGGTAGTAAGCGACGCAATCCGCCGAAACAGGAGCGGCCTCAGCGATCCGAACCGTCCTCTTGGTTCTTTCCTCTTTATCGGGCCGACAGGGGTAGGTAAGACTGAACTTGCAAAAACTCTTGCAGACTTCCTCTTTAATGATGAAAAATCCCTTACCCGAATCGATATGTCTGAATATATGGAAAAATTCAGTGTGAGCCGTCTTATCGGGGCGCCTCCGGGATATGTGGGCTATGATGAAGGCGGCCAGCTTACGGAAGCTGTGCGACGCCGCCCGTACAGCGTAGTTTTGTTTGATGAAGTTGAAAAAGCTCATCCGGATGTTTTCAATATTCTTCTTCAAGTTCTTGATGACGGCCGCCTTACAGACGGTCAGGGGCGGGTTGTAGACTTTAAGAATACAATCATAATCATGACCAGCAACCTGGGAAGTGAACTGATTCTGGATGATGCAGAGCAGGGAAGTGAAGTGTCGACTGAAACCCGGGGAAAAATTGACCAGCTTTTGAAGCAGCATTTCCGTCCGGAGTTTTTAAACCGAATCGACGAAACCGTAATGTTCCAGAAGCTTGGAAAAGACTGTATCGGAGGTATTGTTCGCATTCAGCTTGAAAGGGTTTCAAAACGACTGGAAGACCGCCGTATTTCCATCAGCTTTGATGACAAGGCTATCGATTTCCTGTGCGAAAAAGGATACGACCCGGCATTTGGTGCCCGCCCTGTAAAACGAGCCGTTCAGACCTGGGTTGAAAATCCGCTTTCAAAGGAGCTTCTTGCAGGAAAATTCCTTGAGGGAAGTTCTATAAATGTATCTTCAAACGGAAGTGAACTTTTGTTCTCGTGAGAATTTATGTTGTAGACTAAAAAAATTAAATTCATTATATTTGAAGCAAATATATATATTTTAGGAGTCAGAAATGGCAGTTAGAGTTGCTATTAATGGTTTTGGCCGTATTGGTCGTTTGGCTTTCCGTCAGATGTTCGAAGCTGATGGTTATGAAGTTGTTGCAATCAACGATTTGACAAGCCCAAAAATGCTTGCTCACCTT
>CAMHIV010000029.1 GCA_946185185.1 uncultured Treponema sp.
ACTCTGTTATGATGAGCTTTGCTTGAATTTTGATTTTAACTATGGACTTAAAGAAATTCACGGCATAGAAAAATTCCTTGATTTTGACAATTATTTTGCCAGTGCAGGTATTAAGAATGATTTAATGAGTACAGATCCTGCAACTTTTGCTAATGCTCTTAAAGATGTGTGTGAATTTTATTTTGGAGATGGTCATTCAAATTATATTAGAAATTCACCTTATTTGGGTTCGGATGCTTCAATAATCAAGGGAAACCATACCTTTACACAGAGGATTAAGCTTAAAGGAGAGTTTGTGAAATACAGGAATGCCCGAGATTCTGTATATTCTGGTGGTGATCTTCCTGGTTATGAACTTTCTTCGGACGGTAAAACAGCGATTGTTCGTTTTGATGAATTCTCTCTTAATGAAACTGCGTTAAGTAAGTCTGCCAGAAAAAACTTTGGAGATAAGCTTATTAGTGACGATTTATTAAAAAAATATGTAAATTATAGTGATGCTAATAAAACTCAGCATACTTATGAATCTACTTACGATACAGTAGCATTTATTTATGCGATTAACAGAACAATTAAAGAATATGATGCCGCTCACCCAGAAGCGAAAATAGAAAATATCGTTCTTGATATGTCATGTAATGGGGGAGGGGCAAATCATTCTGCTTGCTTTGTTCTTGCATGGATGCTTGGCTCGTGTACTTTTGATTTTACTAACCCAATTACTGGGGCAAAATGGTCTATTTCCTATAAGGCTGATGTTGATATGAATGGAACTGCTGGTGAAGATTCTGATACAGTAAAAGACAAAAATCTCTTCTGTCTCATTTCTCCTTGCAGCTTCTCCTGTGGAAATATGGTTCCTGCAATGCTCAAGGCTTCTAACCGCGTAACAATTCTCGGCGTAACATCAGGCGGAGGTTCGAGCTGTGTTCAGATGTCAAGTGCTGCAGATGGCACAATCTTCCGTATGTCCAGCAAGAATGTAATGAGTGTTAACAAAAACGGTTCAAATTATGACATCGACAAGGGGGTTGACCCTCATTATTACATCAATGCTCCAGAAAAATTTTACAGCATATCTATCATTGATAATCTTGTAAAAAATATTAACTCTGGCACACTTAATGTAAATTAGTATTAATTCTGAGTAGTGCACATATCCAGTGCTGCGTTGTATTCGATTGGTTTTGACCAGACGTAGCCCTGGATAAAATCGCATTTGTATTTGCGTAGAATATCCAGCTGCTGTTCGCTTTCTACACCTTCGGAGATTACTTCGCAGTTCATGATGTGCCCCATATTTATGATGGTGTTTACAAGATTTCGTTTCTTCTGGCTGCTTTCAATTTCATCGATAAGGCTTTTGTCAATCTTGAGCAGGTTTACAGGAAGATTCATTACCTGTGCAATAGAAGTGTAGCCTGTTCCAAAATCGTCAAGGGCAATCTGAACGCCGAATTCCCTTAGCATTGTAATATTTCGTGTAGTAACCTTCAGTGAGTCAACGAAAGAATATTCTGTAATTTCTATTTCAAGGCATTCCGGTGGGAAATCTGCTTCTTCTATCATTTTGATGACTTTTTCGGCAAATCCCTGTGAAGAAATATTTTTTGCGGAAACATTTATAGAAATAGTGCATTTATCCTTGTTATTGGAAAGCATCTCCTTTGATTCCTTGATAGCCCGTTTTAAAACGTAATCATCAATTTTCAATATGAGGTTCGATTTTTCAGCAGCAGGGATGAATAGTCCCGGGCTTACGATTGAACCATCCGGTTTTTTGCAGCGGATAAGGGTTTCAAAACCACGGAGCTTCTTTTCTCCAAGTGTAAATTGAGGCTGATACATAAGGTAGAACCAGTCGTTTTCAAGACTTTCATTTATGAGAATTTCTGCATCTTTTTGATTCAGTTCTTCATTTTCAAGTTCGTCATTGTACACGCAGATTTTTATGTCAGGCTGCTTTTGTGCATAGGTAAGCGCAAGGTCTACGTGCCGTATAATTGAACTGAAATCTTTTGAATTGTCCGGATATTTTGAAACTCCGATTACAAGCTTGTAGCGAACGGTTTGCTCTTCTGTAAGGAATTTATCCAAGGTGTTTGAATACGAAAGATTTACCGGTTTGTCTTCCAGACTCATTATTTTTTTCAGAGTTGTTTCGACATCAGATTTTTCGTCAAAAATAATCATGAATGAAACGCCTGTCATGCGGAACAAAAGGTCATTTTTGTCTATTTGTTCTGTTAAGAAGCTTGCAGCTTTTTTTAATATATCGTCACCAACCTGAATTCCAAGCGTATTGTTGATGCTCTTAAAATTCATGATTTCTATGTAGGCGAGGGTAAAAGGTTTTTCCTGTTTGAATTTATCCTGGAGGGTATAGATAAAATTGCGGCGGTTTTTTAATCCTGTGAGGGAATCCGTAAAACTTGCCCTGTATGTTCGTCTATAAAAGCGAGCTATAATAAGCAGAGTCATAATTGAGGCTGCGCAGGAAATAAGCCCTGGAAGTGAATTAAGCGAGTGGGATTTCTTGATTGAGATTATATTAAACAGTGTTTCCAGCAGGATTATTGAAAAACCTATTACTGCGCCTATATTGCAGTCTACAAAAACCATAAGATAGCAGACGAAGGCAGAAAGCGAAGCCAGAGCTCCTACTACACCAAGATATGAAATTTTAAAAATTCCGACTTCAATCGACAGACCGGGGTTACGGGAAAAGAACTCCATCCCGAATATTAATAAAATACATGCACTGATACAAATTGCAAGTTGAAGAATTTTTTTTACAGATTTAGTCATCTCTCCACATCCTGAAAAATTCAGTTATATTGAAATTTTCTCGGTTAATTATCCAACTGAATTTGGGCGTTGTCAAATTTTTATTCAAGTTATTTGTATTGTTCGGGGGGGGTAATATGTATAGTATTATAATGTAATTCCTTTTGCTGTGGTTGAGGTTGTGGTCCCTGAGCCTGGTCGAAGGGTCGAAACCACTTGTTAAGGAAGTTGCTTTCGCAACATGAACAGATTTCGACAAGCTCAATGACCGCTTGATAAATACATAATTTTTTTAGTTCATTGAGCAATTTTTATCTTTGTGATATTATCGGTGAGTAAAAACACTTGTGATTTTGCGGTGCTTCTACAAATTTTTTAGATTTAAGATTTTCGCTCGGCGATAATTGAGGTACACGATGAACGTTGTTGTAATGGGAGCCCAGTGGGGTGACGAAGGAAAGGGCAAGATTGTTGACTATCTTGCACAGGATGCTAAATATGTCTGTCGTTTTGCAGGTGGAGCAAATGCAGGTCACACAATCGTTGTTGATGGCAAAAAGTATGCTTTGCACCAGGTTCCTTCTGGAATTCTCTATCCTAATAAATCTGTAATTTTGGGTTCAGGAATGGTAATTGAACCTGAAGCTCTTTTTAACGAACTTAAGATGCTTACAGAAAATGGTGTAAATTGGGAAGGTCGTGTATTTATTTCTGACCGCGCTCACCTTACTTTGCCTGGTTACCGCCAGATGGATAAAGACCGCGATGCAGCACGCAAACGCCCAATCGGAACAACAGGTCGCGGAATCGGAACAACTTATTCTCAGAAAGCAGAACGCGACGGTATCCGCCTTGCAGATTTGGACTGGGATGAAAAGTGGAATGATCTTGACGACGCTGACAAAGAATTTTTGAATCAGTACAAAGAACAGCTTTTGAAGATGAGAATTGACATTGCAGCAAAAATGTGGGAAATCCGCAAAGAAAATATTCTTTTCGAAGGTGCACAGGGAGCAATGCTCGACATTGATTCTGGTACATATCCATATGTTTCTTCTGGTGCTTCGGGTTCCTATGGTGCTTCCAGCGGTTCGGGAATCGGACCTCGCGCACTTGATAAGGTTTATGGTGTATTCAAAGCTTATGAAACTCGTGTAGGGAACGGTCCTATGCCAACTGAATTCAATGCAGAATCAGAAGGTGAACTCTGTGACTATGTACGCAAGACAGGAAACGAATTTGGTGTAACAACTGGTCGTGCACGTCGCTGTGGTTACCTTGATTTGGTTGCATTACGCTATGCCTGCCATGTAAACTCAATTGATTCTCTTGTTCTTACACACCTTGATGTATACGACGAAATGGAAGAAATCGAAGCATGTGTAGCTTACGATATCGATGGAAAGATTGTTACTGACTTCCCAACATCAATTCCTGCTTTGAATAAAGCAAAACCTGTTCTTCAGAAATTCAAGGGCTGGAAGTGTTCTATCAAGGAACTTAAGAAATACAGTCAGCTTCCAAAACAGGCTAAAGAATATGTAGACTTTATCGAAGATTTTACAGGAACAAAGGTAGGAATCGTTTCTGTAGGTCCTGATCGAGTTCAGACATTCAACCGTGAAAAAATCTGGAAGAAATAAATACTAGTTGGAAAATAGAAAAGGCTGTCCAATCGGACAGCCTTCTTACTTTATGCGTTCTGCAAAACTTCTTTTAAGATTGCAAGACCTGCATCAATTTCTTTGTAAGAAATATTGAGTGGTGGAACAAAGCGCAGAACATCGCTTCCAGCTGTAGAAAAGAGAAGTCCCTTTGCAAGGCAGGTCTTTTCGATTTCAACTGGATTTTTTGTAATCTGTACACCGATAACAAGTCCGCGGCCACGAATTTCTTTTACAAATGGAATATTCCAGCCGGCAATTGTTTTTTTGATGTATTCGCCTTTTTCGTTTACGCTTTCGAAGAATCCTGGTTTTGTGATTGTGTCAAGAACTGTGTTTGCGGCTGCACATGCAAGTGGATTTCCTGCAAAAGTTGACTGGTGGTCGCCAGCCTTGAAAACATTTCCTTTGCCCTTAAAAATGCAGGCTCCCATTGGAACTCCGCCTGCGATTGCTTTTGCAAATGTTACGACTTCCGGATCAATTCCCAGCAATGTGTTTGCCATCAATGAGCCGCAGCGTCCCATACCGGTCTGTACTTCATCGCACATCACTATTGCACCTGCATCGCGTGCTGCTTTAGCTGCTGCCTTTGCCCACTCAGGGTCGAGAGGAATAACACCTCCTTCACATTCCACTGGTTCCATAAAAAGAGCGGCTGTTGTTTCATCAAAGGCGCCTTTTAATGCTTCAAAATTATTTGCTTCAAGAGTTTTAAATCCTTCCGGGTATGGAGCAAAATCATCAATGTGGAATTTTTCCTGACCCGTTGCCTTTAATGTTGCAAGAGTTCTTCCGTGGAAAGATTTATCCAAAGTTACAATAGTTTTTCGTTTTGAACCGCCGTTAAGCTGTCCGTATTTGCGTGCAAGTTTGATTGCAGCTTCATTTGCTTCTGCGCCGGAATTACCGAAATAAACTCCTTCGTATCCAGTTGCGGCAAGGAGCTTGTTTGCATATTCAACGCCAATGTCGCTTGTAAAATAATTGCAAACATGAATCTGCTTTTTTGCCTGTTTTGAAACAGCTTTTACAAGTGGCTTAAAATTATGTCCAAGAACATTAACTGCGATTCCAGCAAGAAAATCGATGTATTTTTTTCCATTAATGTCTGTGAGTGTTGAGCCCTGACCTTTTACGAAAGTTACGTCAAAGCTTCCGTAGTTATTTACAACTTTTGAATTTGCCATATTATTCCTCTGTCATTTAGTAAATCATTGTACCGATACCGCGGTCACTGAACATTTCGATTAAAAGTGAATGTGGTACGCGGCCGTCGATGATGTGTGTGCGTGGAACTCCGCCTTCAAGAGCTGTAAGACAGCAGTCGATTTTTGGAAGCATTCCGCCAGAAAGAATACCTGTTGCTTTAAGGCTTCCAATGGCAGTTCTTTCTATCCTCTTAATCAAGGTTGATGGATCATTTATATCGCGGAGAATTCCAGGAACGTTTGTGAGCTGAACAAATTTTTCTGCGTGGAGTGAAACAGCAATTTTAGCTGCTGCTGTATCAGCATTAATATTGTAGCGCGCAGAATCTCCCTGTTCACCAAGAGCAACTGTTGAAACTACAGGAATAAAATCTTTGTCCAAAAGTGAAAGAAGAATTTCAGGGTTTACGCCTGTAACATCACCTACAAAACCAAGATCCTTGTCTGTTTTTTTTGCGCGCAAAAGTCCTGAGTCAACACCGCTCAAGCCGACAGCTTTTCCGCCTTTCTGAAGAAGGATACCAACAATGTCTTTGTTGAGTTTTCCGGTAAGAACCATCTGAACGATTTCCATGGTTTCATCGTCTGTGTATCGCAATCCGTCTACGAACTTTGATTCTTTTCCAACCCGTTCGAGCATGTGATTAATTTCTGGTCCGCCACCATGAACAAGAACTACTTTGATACCGATAGTGTTCAAGAGAACGATATCTTCCATTACTGCCTGTTTCAATTCTTCATTGAGCATTGCGTTTCCGCCGTATTTTACCACGACAATTTTTCCGCACCACTGCTTAAAATAAGGCAGAGATTCAACTAAAACCTGTGACCACTGTTCTGTGTCCAATGTATTGTTTTCTTTGTTTTCCATAATTAGAGTAATTCCTTTCATGTAAATGTAATGAATTTTGAAAACTTATTCTACCATGATAAAACTTTACACCCTGTGTAAAAATATTTTACACCTGTCTTGTCACCCTATGCGCATAATGATAGAATGACCGCATTATACCAAAAGACCAGGAGTCCTGAAGTCATGGACGAAGCATTGAAAGAGGAAATTAAAGAATTGTGCAGGGAAAAGGATGCTGTTATCCTTGCTCATTATTATGTTGACGGTAGTATTCAGGAAATTGCCGACTATATTGGTGATTCTTTCTACCTTGCAAAGGTTGCAAAAAAAGTAGAGAACAAAACAATCGTTTTCTGCGGTGTAACTTTTATGGGTGAAAGTGCAAATATCATAAATCCTGAAAAAACTGTTTTGATTCCTGCCGGGGACGCTGTTTGTCCAATGGCTCTTATGGTTGATCCTGAAAAAATTTCTGAAATGCGTGCCAAATACGATGATCTTGCAGTTGTTTGCTACATAAATTCTATGGCAGATATAAAGGCTCTTTCGGATATTTGTGTTACTTCATCTAACGCAGTTAATATTGTAAAAAAACTTCCAAATAAAAATATTTTCTTTATTCCAGACGGAAATCTCGGTCGTTTTGTGGCACAGCAGGTTCCTGAAAAAAATATCATTTTGAACCCTGGTTACTGTCATGTGCATACAAGCATTACAGCTCAGGCTGTTTCAAACTGTTTTGATCTTCATCCTGAAGCAAAAGTAATTGCACATCCAGAATGCACAGAAGAGGTTTGCTCGATTGCAGATTATCTTGGTTCTACAAAAGAATTGATTGAATACGTTCGAACCGATGATGCAAAGGAATATATCGTTTGCACAGAAAGTGGCGTTTTGCATGAGATGCAGAAGGTTGCTCCGGAAAAGAAATACTATTTTGTTGGTGCAAAGCAAATCTGCCCGAATATGAAGCGACTTACTTTGCAGAAGGTTCGCGATTGTCTTAAAAATGGATTCCCTGTAAGCCAGGTTGATGAAGAAACCCGTTTGCTCGCAGTTAAGCCTTTGAATCGTATGCTGGAGCTTGCCTGATGAAAGATATTAATTGTGATGTTTTGATTGTTGGTTCCGGAGTTGCAGGTTTGTACTGTGCCCTAAATCTTCCTGAAAAACTTGATGTTGTGATTATTACAAAGGCTCAGGCAGAAAAGTGCGATTCATATCTTGCGCAGGGCGGTATTTGCGTTTTGAAAGATGAATCAGATTATGCTTCTTATTTCGAAGATACTCTGCGTGCCGGACACTACGAAAACAATAAGCATTCGGTTGATTTGATGATTCGGCATTCACCGGATGTTATCCGCGATTTAATTTCGTATGGAACCCGTTTTGAAAAGGCTTCTGACGGAAGCTTGAAATATACCCGGGAAGGAGCCCATTCAACTCCAAGAATTCTTTTCCATGAAGATATAACTGGTGAAGAAATTACGAGTCACCTTCTTGCAAAGGTGCGGCTTTTGAAAAATGTCCGCCTTTTTGAAGAAACTACGATGCTCGATATTACAGAAGCTTCTGCAGACGGAAAGCGGTATTGCACTGGAGTAATTGCCCGCCGTGGAGAAGAACTTATTTCGATTCATGCGCCGGAAACTGTGTGGGCTTGCGGTGGAATTGGCGGGCTTTTTGCTCATTCTACAAATTATCCTCATCTTACCGGTGATGCACTAGGAATTGCCTTGAAACATGGAATTCCTCTTCAGAATCCAGATTATATTCAGATTCATCCGACAACACTTTATACGGGTGACAATGAATCAGAACGAAAGGAATGTGCCTTCCTCATAAGCGAAAGTGTTCGTGGAGAAGGCGGAATTCTGTACAACAAGCTTCCAAAAGATGGTGGAACAAGATTCGTAAATGAACTTTTGCCACGCGATGTAGTTACAAATGCAATTCATGCCCAGATGAAAAAAGATGGAACTCCATGCGTATGGCTTTCGATGGAAAATATTCCGACTGACGAAATTAAATGTCATTTTAAGCATATTTATGAACGCTGTCTTGAAGAAGGTTATGACTGCACAAAGGAGCCGATTCCTGTTGTTCCTGCCCAGCACTATTTTATGGGTGGGGTAGATGTTGATGAACACAGCAGAACTGCGATGAATGCTCTTTATGCAATTGGCGAAACTTCCTGCAACGGAGTTCACGGAAAAAACAGACTTGCTTCAAATTCACTTTTGGAAAGCCTGGTTTTTGCAAGAATTGCTGCGCGTTCAATCGAAACTGAAATTGACGGCATAAAATCACTGGAATTAAAATCTCCGCTTATTGATTCTGAAATCTATAAGGATACGGAAACTTTGTTTAGCGGATATAAAAGAACAATCTTAGAAGAAATTAAAAGGATGAAGGACTATCATGAACGAAATAACCATGAAAATGAACATGGACAACTTGATTCTGCAAGCGCTTAGAGAAGATATTTCAAGCGAAGACGTATCGACAAATGCAGTTATGCCAGAGCCTAAAGCTGGTGAAGTTGAACTTATTGCAAAGCAGGACGGTATAGTTGCCGGTCTTGGTGTTTTTGCAAGAGTTTTTGAACTTTTGAGCGAAGAAACAAAGGTAAGTTTTTCTGTAAAGGATGGTGATTCTGTTCAGAAAGGTCAGAAAATCGGCACTGTTCATGGCGACATCCGTGTGCTTCTTTCCGGGGAACGAACCGCTTTGAATTATTTGCAGCGTATGAGCGGTATTGCAACATACACTCATCAGGTTGCTTCGTTACTTGCTGGAACAAAAACAAAGCTTCTTGATACTAGAAAGACTACTCCAAATAACCGCATTTTCGAAAAATATGCAGTAAAGGTTGGGGGTGGAAATAATCACCGCTATAACCTTTCTGACGGAGTACTCTTAAAGGATAATCACATCGGTGCTGCAGGAAGTGTTACAGCTGCAGTAAAGATGGCAAAAGAATATGCACCTTTTGTAAGAAAAATTGAAGTTGAAGTAGAAACTTTAGATCAGGTTCGTGAGGCCGTTGCTGCTGGCGCCGATATCATTATGCTGGACAATATGAATCACGACACAATGAAAGAAGCTATGCAGATTATCAACGGTAAGGCAGAAGTTGAAGTTTCTGGAAATGTAACAAAAGAAAATATCGCGCGAATAACAGATCTTGGTGTGGATTACATTTCCAGCGGCGCATTGACTCATTCGGCACCTATTCTGGATTTGTCGCTTAAAAATCTGCATGCTGTTTGATTCGTACTAACAGAAAAATTAAAAACGGAGCAAAGAAATGAAATTAACCGGGGATGAACGCAGAAATAAAATAATGTCTCTTTTGGAAGACGCCACCGAGCCCATTTCCGGCAGCATGCTTTCTCGTACACTAGGTGTCAGCCGTCAGGTTATTGTAACTGATATTGCTTTGCTTCGTGCTTCCCGCTCTGATATTGTATCGACCACAAACGGATATTTACTGGCAAAATCTGAAGTACTTTCTCACCGTCGGATTTTCAAAGTAAATCATACCGATGAGCAGATTCCTGAAGAGCTTACTTGTATTACGGATTTAGGTGGAACTGTTATCGACGTTTACATTGATCATAAGGTATATGGAACTCTTAGCGCGCCGATGAATATAAAAAGTCGGCGGGATGTTCAGAATTTTATTGCTGATTTACAGAGCGGGGTATCGAAACCTTTAAAAAACATAACACTTGGCTATCACTATCACACGGTTGAAGCTGCAAGCGTTCAGATTCTGGACGAAATAGAATCGGCTCTTCGAGAAAAAGGCTTCCTTGTGGAAGTTATTTCTGAAAAGCCGATTTACAGTGCAAAAACCTACAGTGCTTAATTAGTCTTTTAGGCGGGCAACCCTCATTAAATCTACATGAACATAATTCAGATTGTCGTGCTGTGTTCTGCACCATTTGTCTGTAAAAAGGCGAATTTTGTGTGTTCCTTTTTCCAGATGAATTACAGTTGGCGCTGTGAAATTCCAGGAAGACCATGCTCCCTGTTGTGGGAATGCAAGTCTTCTTTCAAGATTTCCATCATTTGAAATGGCAAGGACGGCGCATTTTTCACCTGTGTTAATTGGTCCGTGGCCATTTTTGAACCGGAAGTCGATTGCGTAATTTCCGGTTTTTTTAGTGTTTATGGTAAATTCTATAAAATCGCCTTCATTCTTTCCGAAGTTTTTTACAAAACTTGCGCCGTTTGCTTCAGTCTTTATCAGGTCTTCGGTGTATTTTGAAAGATGATTTTTATCTTCGTACGAATAGCTTTCGTCTTCTGTGAAGATTGTTCCGCCGTTGATTTCTGCTTTTTCAGCTTCGTAAAATACCGTGTTTTTGCTGTTTTCTGCGCGAACCATTTTTGACGGGAAAAGTGGTATATTCTGGTTTTCGCCATCCGGTAATGCAAATGCCTGGGCTACGGATAAAGAATCACCAGGTTTTAGAGTTATATCATTATCCTGAGAAATTGTTTCTTTGTTGTCTATAACGATTTTCCAGCCGGCTTTATTTTTCGGCTTAAAAGCTGCTTCTGTTGTTTTTCCGTCACAGTCAATTCTTGTGTTTGGAATTGAAGGTGTTACTGCAGCGGCATCGAACCATGGTTTAATCTGATATTCTTCTGCGAAGGAATTTTTGAAATTTTCTGATTCTGCAAGCTCGATTTTTACAATGTAGTCTTTATTCTGGTTGTAAGGAATTACATAGTCAGGTGATTCAGTTTTTCCGTTTACCGAGATGCTTTTTATCGTGTCTCCGCAGCCGGTTATGTAAAGTGAAAGTGTGCTTTTATTAAACTGGAGATTTTTAAGTTCGATGGTGTTAAATTTTTTATCAAATACAAATGGATTTAATGCGATTCCGTTTTCGGTAAAATTGATTCCGCATAAAACCTGGTATACGCAGGCAAGGAATCCTGCGTCTGACCATAATTGTCTGTCTGAGTTTGTCTGCGTATCTGGAGAGAAACTGGATGCAACATAGTTTTCTTTAAAAGTTCCGAATTTCAGTGCTGCCTTAACCATTGCATCGAATTCTTGTTTTGCGTTGTAGGCATCCTGAGCTTTTTTGCAGGCAAGAATGCGGTAGCCCTGAACAAATGGCCATACTGCGTCGTTGTGGTATGAAGGAATTCCTGTAAGCTGTGGAGCCACTACGCTTAAACCGTATTCCTGAGGTTTTACGGCGCTGATAACATTTCTATAGGAATCTTCTGGGGAAACTTTCAGAAGAATACCAAGTGATTCTCCCAAAGTTTCATAACCTTCGTATTTGTAGGTGTAAATATCTTTTAATAAAAGTGAAGCAAAATATTTTTTTTCAGAAATCCAGAAATGTTTTAGAATTGATTTTTTTAGAGATTCGGCTTTGTCTTCCCATAACTGGATTTCTTCGGCTGCATTTCCTGTAATCTTGGAAAGTGCTGCAGTTTTTGAAAGAGCAGAGTAGTACATCATATTTGTTCCCAGAGCGAAACTTTCGGCGATGTACTCATTTGTTGCCCAGCGTGGATAAGTCTGTTCACGCCAGTCAAGAAAACTTGATTCTCCTCTGAAAAGATTCATTTTTGTGTCAAAATTTACGTTGTAATCTTTTTCCAGAGTATTTTTTGCAACCTGGTATACTTTTTGGAAATAGGAATCAGATTGTTTTACAAGGGAATAATCGTAAGCTGCTGTAATCCAGGTAATTCTGTCTGTGCTTACCGGGTAACTTCCACCGCTACCAGTGTCCTGCAGGATGCTGGTATTTTCAATGCGGCTGTCCAGCGATTTTTCTACTACTTCTGGAAAAAGGAAGGATAGGCTTAAATCAATTGCATAGGACATGTCCCGCGTCCAGGCTGTGGGCCATTTTGCTCCTGCACAAAAAGTTCCGTCGGAACGGATATTTTTTTGAACTTCGTTTTGTGCAAGGATAACCAGATTATCAATTTCTGCCTTTCCGGTTTTTACGACAGGAAGGGCAAAAATACTACTGCTAAAAACTGTAACAAATGAAATTAATAAAATCTTTTTCATGGCTCACCTGTATGGCGGGACGCAGAAATAATTAGGTTCTGTAATCCCCGTTGATTTTTACGTAATCGTAAGTTAAGTCGCAGCCCCATGCAGTTCCGTTTGCAGTTCCGTCAGCACATTCTACAAGGATTTCTACTGCTTCTTCGCTTAAGATTTTCTTTGCTTTTTCTTCGTCAAAATTAAGTGGAACACCGTTGTGGAAAACTTCAATTTTTCCGCCGCATTTGTCGCAGCCTGCAATTTCTACCTGATCAGCGGTGAGTGTGTCGAAATAGCGTTTTGCGCCGTTTTTGCTTGAAAAATATACGCAGGTTGTTTCTGGTGTGAATTCAAGACCGCTGTAGCCCATTGCACAAAGGATTCTTCCCCAGTTTGCATCTTTTCCGAACATTGCTGCTTTTACGAGGTTTGAACCGATGATTTCTTTTGCAAGACCACGGGCAATTTCAACAGTTTTTGCGCCCTTTACATTACATTCGATTAAGCGGGTTGCGCCTTCACCGTCTGCGGCAATTTTCATAGCCATAACGCGGTTCAATTTGTTTAATGCTTCAAGGAATGTATTGTAATCTTCGCCTTCTTCTGTGATTTCCTTGTTTCCGGACATACCGTTTGCAAGAAGAACGAGTGTGTCGTTTGTAGAAGTGTCACCGTCAACGCTTACGCAGTTGTATGTTCCCTTGACTGATTCACGCAATGCTTTTTCAATCATTTTTGGACTGATTGCAGCATCTGTAGTTGTAAATGCAAGCATTGTTCCAAGATTAATATGAATCATTCCGGAACCCTTGCACATTGCACCCATTCTGCATTTTTTACCGCCGAGTGTAAATTCTACGGCGCATTCTTTGTATTGTGTATCTGTTGTCATGATTGCAGCTCTTGCTTCTACATGACCTTCCTTGCTCAAACCTTTTGCAAGTTCTTCAATATGTTCTTCGATTTTTTCTACCGGGAGCTGAGCACCGATTACACCAGTTGAGCAGACAACAACGTCATCCGGATTAACTCCAGTAACCTTTGCTGCAAGTTCAGCCATATGGTATGCAACTTTTGCACCCTGTTCACCGGTACAGCAGTTTGCATTTCCTGAGTTTGCAATTACAGCCTGAATTTTTCCGTTAGCGATGTTTTTCTTTGTTAATTTTACGCTTTCGGCTTTTACACGGTTCTGTGTAAATACGCCTGCTGCAGAACATGGCTTTTCTGAATAGATAAGAGCTGTATCATTTGTTTTACGGCTTGCTTTAATGTGGCACAAAACTCCGTTTGCTGTAAAACCTTCTGCGGCACAAACTCCGCCTTCAATAAATTTAATTTCAGACTGCATAATAACCTCGATATCAAAGTTTGCAATGCAAACTTGAGTGTAAAAAAATTATAATGAACTGAAAGTTTGAGCGCAATAAAGGCGGAAATTATTTTACAGCTTTTACGGAATTATCTTCGTTTAGTAAAACAACCTTTGGCTGCCAATTGTCGGCGTCTTTTTCTTCGATTGTTGTGTAGGTAACTATGATAACTTTATCTCCCGGACAAGCTTTGCGGGCTGCAGCGCCGTTCAGGCAGATTTCGCCTTTTTTACCGGGAATGATGTAAGTTGAAAAGCGTTCGCCGTTATTTACATTTAAAATGTCTACTTTTTCCCAGTTGTGCATTCCTGCTTTTTTGCAAAGTTCTGTATCAATGCTGATTGAACCTTCGTAGTTCAGGTTTGCATCGGTTACTGTTGCCCGATGAAGTTTTGCTTTTAATACTGTAATTTCCATCATAATCCTCGCAATTATTTGTTAAGTTCAAGGGCTTTTTTTACTCCCAGAAG
>CAMHIV010000030.1 GCA_946185185.1 uncultured Treponema sp.
TTGAATTCAATTTATCTAGGTTTTCAGAAATTCGCTTCATCTTACCGGAAGTATTTGTAACGTCCTCTTTTTGAAGAATAATCTGATTTTTGATAAGTCCTACATTTTCATCGATTGTTTGAACGGCGTCAGTTGTTTCATTCATGTTTTCGGAAAGGCCTGTTGCAACAGAATCCATTATATCGGATTCTGCTTTTATGGATTTTACAAGCGTACTGATTTTTTCAATTGTTTTGTTAAAGTAAATTGAAAGGTCAGAAAGCTCATCGTTTCCATTCTGTGGAAGCCGTTTTGTAAGGTCGCCGTCACCTTCGGAAATATCTTTTAAAAGCGATACCGTTGAATTAAGTGGATTTGTAATCATTTTTGCAATGATAAATGCAACCAGTATACTGATTAAAATGGAAACAATGGAAACGATTACGATTACCGAAAGAACAATTCTATTTGCTTTGTTTACATAGTCGAGTGGGGCAGCTACAATGTAATCAAGTTCTACATATGTATTTTCAGAAGGCAGTGATGAAAATTCGTAGGCAACTCCTTTGTAAACAGCTTTAAAAGTTAATCTTGTTCCGTGTGTAAAATCATTCAGCTTTTCAATTCCAAGAGTATTGATTTTTTTGAATTCACTTTCGCTGTCCAGCTGGTTCAATACCATATTCCCGTTGTTATCAAGAATCATAAATGAAAGATCGGTTTTATTTTTTTTGAAGGCTTTCATAAGGGAATCAAGGTAGTCAAATTTAATATCAGTGGCGATTACACCTCGAGGATTTCCGTTGATATCGTTAAAGAATTTTGAAGCAACTATAGTTCTTCCGCCAAGTGCTGTTTCGTATACATTTGAAATATAAGTTTTGCCGTTGTTTTTCTTTGCATTTTTGTACCAGGAGCGGGTTCGTGCATCATAACCGTTTGGACGTGGTTCAACTGGGTAGCGGACATAAGCGCCGTTTGATTCAAGGGAAACTGAAATACCTGTGATTTCCGGCTTTTCTTCAGTGAAGGATTTGACAAGTTCATAAACGGATCTTTCGTAGGAACCGAATTTTTCAGGATCAACAGGGATTTTTCCGCTTGGATCTGTTTTATTTACGTAGGACGTAATTGAATCATTTGGTTCCCGGATTAATTCAATTTTTGCAAATGCATTTGAAAGCGTATCAAAACTTTCAAAATAATTTTCGATTGCAACATCTACTTCCGAAATGATATTCATAAAGGAACTTTCAAAGGCTTCCTTGTCGATTTTTTCCATTTTAAAGTAAATGATTGTTCCAAAAGACATGAGTACAAAAAAGGTTAGTGCTGTAATACCAATAATAATTTTTGAAAAAACGGTTATTCGGATATTTTTCATCTTCGCTCCTACTTCAATTCTTACATTGAATAAAAAAATTTGTAACCTTGTTAACATTTTAAATTGGGTGGTTTGATTTTGCAAACAATTATTTAAAAAATCGTGTTATAATTAATGAGGAGGATTTTATGAAAATTGCTTTTTTTGACACACATTCTTATGACAAGAAGTCTTTTACGGAGGCTAATGAAAAAATCGGGTATGAAATTGATTTCAGGGAGTATAAATTGAATGAAAACACTGCAATGACTGCAAAAGGTTATGATGTTGTATGTGTTTTTGTAAATGATGTTGTAAATTCTACTGTAATTAATATTTTAAAAGATTGCGGAGTAAAACTGATTGCGCTTCGTTGTGCAGGTTTTAACAATGTGGATTTAAAGGCTGCTGATTCCTGTGGAATTAAGGTTGTGCGGGTTCCTGCTTATTCTCCGTATGCGGTTGCGGAACATGGAGCAGCTCTACTTATGGCGCTTACCCGTCATATTCCTCAGGCATATCTTAGAACTAAAACTGCAAACTTTAATATCGAAGGGCTAACCGGTCGTGATTTGCATGGACTTACAGGAGGAATCCTTGGAACCGGTAAAATTGGTCAGATTATGGCAGGGATTTTAAAAGGTTTTGGCATGAAAGTTCTTGCCTATGATCCATTTCCGAATGAAAAATGGGCTTCGGAATCAGGGGCAACTTATGTAAGTCTTGAAGAGCTTTTCCGTCAAAGTGATGTATTGAGCCTTCATTGCCCGTTGAACGAAGAGACAAAACACATTGTAAATCACGACACTATGAAATTGATGAAGCATGATGCAGTAATCATTAATACAGGTCGTGGCGCACTTATTGATTCAAAAGCATTGGTCTGCGCCTTAAAATACGGGCACATCGGCGGTATCGGCATGGACGTATACGAAGAAGAAAGCAAATACTTCTTCAGCGACTGGTCAACGGATATTGTCCCGGATGATGTTCTTGCGCGTCTTTTGACTTTCCCGAATGTGATTATTACCGGGCATCAGGCATTCCTTACTACAAACGCATTAAAGAATCTTGCCGATACAACACTTGAAAATATCCGGGCATTTTCAAAGGGGGAAGAACTGGTAAACCTTGTAAAATAGTGGGGAAATTAATTTCCCATGTATTCTGCGATTATACTCTTTACCGGCGAAAGATAATCTGTTCCAAAGGTGTTCAGGTGATTTAGTAAATGGTAAAGATTGTATAAATCGCGGCGGGATTCATAGCCGCCCTGCATAGGAAAAACTTCCTTGTAAGTCGCGTAAAATTCCTGCGGAAAATTGCCGAAAAGTTCTGTCATTGCAAGGTCTGCTTCAGCATGTCCCACATAGCTTGCAGGGTCGATAAGAATCGCTTTTCCTTTTGAAGAGCATAGAACGTTTCCATACCAAAGGTCTCCGTGTAAAAGACTAGGTTTTTCCGGTTCTACAATAAAATCTTCAAGATGGTCGAGTAGTTTTGTTATAAATGCAGCATCGCTTTCTTCAAAATATTTTTCTGCCTTTTTGAATTGCGGTAAAAGCCGGTTTTCTCTAAAAAACTGTACCCACGAATCTTTTGGAGAATTCTTTTGTTCGGAAAGGCCGATAAAATTGTCGCGTATAAAACCAAATTTCTTATTGGAAAACTTTTGTGTGTCTGCTTTGTGCATTTCTGCAAGTTCCCGTCCGAGGTTGGACCAGTAATCGCCGACTGGTTCTGAACTTTCTACATATCTTTCAAGAATAAAACTGTAACCGGCATCTTCGCCGTTATCTGTTCCTGTGCACAAAATTTCAGGAGTTCCAATAGTTTTTGTTGCCGAAATTGCACTTATTCCTTCTGCTTCTGCAGTGAAAATTGAAGCGTTTTGCTTTGCATTAGCCTTCATAAAAATATGGTCGCCGGTGTTCAGCGTCAATCCATAGGCTTTGTTTATGTCTCCACCGGAAAGACGGTCGGTTTGTGCGATTGCAACAGAATTGCCAAAAAGAGTAACAAGTGCGCTTGCAAGAGATGTGTAGTAGGGCGGTGTTTTAAGGTTTTTCATCGTTAAAATTCTTCCGGATATAAAAGTTCTAGTAAGGTTTTCCAGGTGGAGTCTGTATTGAAAGCAAATTCAGTTTTTGCGTATGGATTATAGTTTGAAGAGTCTGAATTTCCCACAATTGTTATACCGTAGTAGTTTCTTGAGGTATTAAAAACAGTGTAGGAATTTGAAGAATTGTTGTATATATCTGCTCCGCGCCAGGATACACAAATCATTTTTTCAAGGTGAGTTTTGATATTTTCGCAGATTGTTTCAAGTTCTTCCTGCTTCTCTGAATCTGTAATGTTCTGTGCATAGTCTTGAACTTTATCGCAGAGATAGCCCAGGTCGAATGAGTAAAAATATTTCATTGTATATCTTGTTATGAAATAGGTGCATTTGTAATTTACGTTTGAAGTATTAATTTCAGATATATATTTGAGGTAACTATAACTTGAGTTATTAAAAATGAACGAATAGGAAGAATTTGCAACAAAGAAATCTGCCAGAGCGGAAACGTCTTCTTCTATTCCGTCTGCAAAAGAAAGATCTACAAAGGTTATTGTGCAAGGAGGGGAAACACATTTTATATTCTTGTACTGTTCTGCAAAAAGTTTTACGGTATTTTCTCCTAGCGAAAATAAAGATGATTTTGGGCGGATGTTTGCAATTACTTTTTCATAAGGAAATCCGGCTCCTGGGACACTGTTTGGTGAATAAATCAGAGCTTTTGCATAATCTTTTACTTCGTAGGCTTCTTCTATTGTTCCGCAAAGGCATACGTCGTAAATAAGCATGTCGATTTTGTTTGAAGTGCCGAAACCTGCATTGTTCAATGCCAGTGATACTTCATTTGTGTGGATTATAGTGCCGGAACTTGTTGTAGTATAGTCCGGGCAAAAACTGTTTGAAGTTGAATCAAAAATTGTGTTAGATTGAGAAAGATTTATTTCTGTACCCTGGGTTCCAAAACCGTGACTTCCGATTATAAGAATTGTTTTTCGTTCCCCGGTACTGTTATAGTTTTCTTCTGCCCATGAAATAAAGTTTGAAAGGGTTTCGTAGGAACCAGTATCAACTTCTCCGGAAGAAATCCATGACGGAAGATTATTTGTTATTCTGTAGTTGTTTAATGAACTTGAAGTACAGTTTCTGTTTGCGCGTACATCAAAAAGTTTTGAGCCAGCTCCTCCGGTATAGTTTTCTGAACAGCCGTCAAAAAGTGCTATGGTTTTGATATCTGCCTGTGAATACCACATTCCCTTTGAAACTGAAACCATATTTGCAAAAAGATTTGTTTGGATAGCATTAGAATCGCCGGCCAGATACATCAATATAAGATAGGATTTAGAACCTGTATCGTTTAAATCTGTGTGAATTTCACGATTGTATACTTCGGCGGTATTTGGAATTGAATAGTCATAATTATTTAGAGCCTGATAATCAGAGAGAATTTCTGCCTTTATGTAGTTTTCAATCAAAGAGCGGTTACTAACTTCGTGCTCACAGGAAAAAAACAAAAGTGAGGCGCAAACAAAAAATACAATCTTCTTTATCATACTGTAAATGTACTTTATTTTGTCCAAAAAGTATAGAAATGTTTTGTCATAAAAAAAAATGACTTTTTTTTATAATTTTATATTTTACCTGTTGACACAAATTTCGATTTTGTATAATATCTTAAACATCAACGCCGCAGTAGCTCAGTTGGTAGAGCGCCGGACTGAAAATCCGTATGTCGTTGGTTCGATTCCAACCTGTGGCACTTGGCTTCTAACACTGTTAGAAGCCATTTTTTTTGCCCAAATGCTTATGTCATAAGGATTTAGGCAAAGGTTGTTATAATATCCATACTGTTTGGACGATACCTTTTTTGTTGGAACTAGGATTCGTTTTCAAACGGGATATCGAATCGTCATAAAAATCGTCATAAGATTCCGTACAAGAATCGTGATGTTTTTTTGATGGTTTTGGTCTGTATTGACTTATCCTGGGGGAAAACATGAAACCTTTTTACCTTACGAAAAACGCACAGGGATATTACCGTGCGGTATTCTTTAACCAGCAGACTGGAGTTTGTGTAAAAACAAAAAGTACGCACACTAAAGACAAGATGGAAGCGATGCTTTTGGCTGCCGAATGGTATAAGAACGGTACGCCTGACGGTTATACAAATAGCCGAAAAAAAGCTGACGATGATGTTTCTGTTTCTGGTCTGAACTTGGACGGTATTGTAAAACGCCTCTCTCAAGCTGAAGCCGTCTTACTTGTTTCTCTTATTTCCCAGAAGTTTAATTTAAATACAAATATCGCTGTAGCAACGGCAGATCCGACACCGCAGGTGGCGGCTCCTGCCGTTGTGGTTGCTCCTACTCCGAGTGTTGAAGCTCCGAAGAAAAAGGTTGTTGTGGTTCACAAGAAAAATGCCCTTTCTGATTCTGGTATGATTCCGGCTGATGTTGCCGCAAAAGTTTATGAACCTTTGAATCCTGAATGCACAATGAAGCTTTGTGAATTCCTTGTGAACTTTTGGACTCCTGAAAAGTCTGAATACATACAAAACAAACGCGCACATAAAAAGACGATTGGTGAATACCACTGCAAAGAAATGCGCGGTATGGTAAACCGTTACTGGCTGCCATTCTTTGGCGAAGAGTTTACTGTTGGTGAACTTACTGAACAATACCTCGAAGACTTTCTGCAGGAGCTCGCAAACTTTAGATGTCTTAAAGGTGCGACTATAAACCATGCCCGCACTTGTGGCGCAACCGGATTGAAGTGGCTTAAAAATAAAGGAATTATACACAGTAACCCGATGGCAAATGTTGAGGCCTTTTCGAAGAGCGATGCTACACCTCGCGGAATCCCAGACGAAAAAGAAATTAAAGCTCTTTATGAATTGGATTGGAATAACGAAGTTATGTACCTGGCATTTAATCTGTCTGCGTTCAGTGGTTTGAGACCTGGTGAGATTTCCGGTTTACAGGTTCGAGATATTGATAGCGAAAAGGATCTGATTACAATTCGCCACAGCTGGCACCGCACAGGATTTTTGAAGAGTACAAAAACTAATTTGATTCGCAAAGTTCCGGTTGCTCACAACATTATATTAAGACTGCTTGTACAGGCTCAGCGTTGCCCAGGTGCGAACGAAGAAACTTTTGTATTCTGGTCTAAGGCGAATGACTATAAACCTTTCTTACCGCAATACTATGATGACGGATTCTTTGAAGCTCTGCACAAGATTGGAGTTTCGGAAGAAGAACGAAAGGAACGCAATATAGACTTCTACAGCTTACGCCATTTCTGTGCAACTTATCTTGCTAACATGACTGACATGAGAAACGTACAGGCTGTACTTGGACATACAACTCCTGCAATGACAAAGCATTATGCTAACCACATGACGGATGAACACTTTGATTCTATCCGGGATATTTTCGAACAGTGCCGAATGTCGATTATTCAAGCTGCGGCATAGGACTTACAGCTCTCGCAATTTGCGAGGGCTTTTTTTTTGCTTGTTCGGTTTTGACGAACTTAATTTTATAATCCCGAACTTTTAACGAAAATTCCGTTACTCAAACAAGTTTATTATTTTCTCAAGAACGAAAAACGTTACAGGAAAAGAAAGCCCAGATTCTTTTTAGCTGTGACGAGGAGCACTATGCAGGAAGAAAAAAGTGATACTTCGGAAACTGAGCATCGTGTTTTGTTTCCGGCGATTATGAGCATTAGTGAGGCTGCGGCGTACCTGACTATAAGCAAATACTTTTTGTATACGCTTGTAAAAGGTGGCTTTGTACCTTACGCAAAGATTGGCAAGCGGATTGTTTTCCGCCAGCAGGATTTATTTGAGTGGATTGGTCAGAACGTAGTTATGCCTGAACATTCTATGACATGTGAGGTGGAAGATGATTTTGAAAAATGATGTTGATGTGCTGGATAAGATAAACGAGCTTTTTAGCGATTGTCTTAAAACCAGAGAGTTTGGCGAGTTTACAGTTTCCGTAACTATGTACAACGGCAGACCTGTAAAGCTTCAGAAATCTGAAAGAGAAAATCTTGTTCGGTATGAACATGAAAAAATACTTGTAGAAAAATGAGGAGGCGGAACTTTTGGGAGGACAAGTTGCTGACATACCAACCGGCAATCTTGGTGAACAGGCAGAGCCTAAATGCTGGGAAACTCGTTTAGAAGCCGAGAGTTCGAAAGCATTTAAGGCTTTCTGCATGTTCAGGAATATGGGCTACAAGAGAAGCATTAAAGCCTGTCTTGAGCTGAATGGAATTGAGCCGAAGAAGTACGGCTCCTGGGCACGTTATGCCCGGATGTTTAGCTGGAATGAAAGAGCTGCAAAGTATGATGAGTTTGTAGCCAAGGAGACTGAAAGAGAATTAATAAATGAACGTGTGGAACGCAAGAAGCGGCAGATGGAAATGCTGAATGAGTTTGACGGGATTGTGGCAAAGAGACTTAAGACTTTGAATCCTGATGACTTAAACGCTGACGGTGCTATGGATTTGCTTGAACGTTCTGCGAAGCTGGATTCGTTCATAACAGGAGCGGATAAAGATAACGATAAGCCGGTACAGGGAGAACTGGCGATTACGTTTGCGGACAGCTTTAAGGATTTGTAATGCGTGAGCTTTTTAAGCCGACGGCGGTACAGAAAAAAGCTCTGGAGCTTTTGAGCAGTTCTGCTAAACACATTCTTTTGTTTGGCGGTTCTCGTTCAGGGAAAACTACTGTTCTTGTAATGGCGGTTATTTTCAGAGCCTGCAGGTATCCGGGAAGCAGACATTTAATCTGCCGCTTTCGTGCGAAGGATGCCCGAAGTTCTGTACTGCATGAGACTTTGATTCCTTGGCTGAACAAAACGATTGGTGCAAAGAATTATAAGGCTAATGTACATGACGGACTTATAACGCTTTGGAATGGCAGCGAGATTTGGATTGGTGGACTTGGGGATAAGGAACAGGTAGACCGCATTCTTGGACATGAGTATGTGACTATCTATTTCAATGAAGTGAGCCAGATATCCTACTCTGCGATTACAACAGCTTACAGCCGTTTGGCTATGAAAGTTGAAGGTTGTAAGAACAAGTTCTTTTATGACTGTAACCCATGTAGCCCGATGCATTGGGCTTACAAAGTTTTCATTCGAAAGATTGAACCTCGGACGGATGAAAAATTAAACAAGCCGGAACTTTATGCTTCTGCCGTGTTGAATCCAATGGACAACGCGGAGAACTTAGACGAAGACTACATAACTGACATTCTAGACAACATGCCGGAAAAACAGCGGGCACGATTCCGAGATGGTCTTTGGGTAAAGCCGGAAGGCAGCGTTTACGAGAAGTTTGAAGAGTCTATGATTCTTCCTCGTGAAAAGCTACCGAAGAAGTTTGACAAGTTTACCGGCGGACAGGACTTTGGCTTACACATTGCAGCTGTAAAAGTTGGATGGCTTGGAGACAAAGTTTATATTGTGGCTGACTTTGGCGGCTTCAACATTACAACAAAAACCAGCGTTGAACAGCAGACACAAAAACACTGGTACAAAGAAAGCTTCGTTACCTACTGTGACCCAGCTGGTGGCGAAAGAATTCAGGAAGTTCCTGGTGGAGTTAAGGCGAACAACAGCGTGGATGCAGGGATTGATTACATAATTGCAAAAATCGAACGCGGACAGTTTTTCGTTTGTAAGGATTGTACCGGCGTTCTTGGTGAAATATGGGATTACTCTCGTGACGAGAATAATCAGATTGTGAAAGTAAATGACCATTACATGGATGCTATGCGGTATGCCATTTTTAGTGCGGTGACCAGTGGCGTGGTAATGGCCTAGCAGAATGCCGATAAAGTATATGGGATTATTTAACAGACGAAAACCAGAAAAGCAGCTTAGAAGTTTTTCAGAAATTAATAATGAATCTGTGGCAGAAGACTTTTCTATTCCTGAAAAGAAAACCTGTACAGATCCATATCTCCAGCATGCATGGGTATCGGTTTGTATTGATATTCTTACGCGCAATGTCGCGCGTGCTGAGTTTGAAATTTCAAAAAATGGAAAAGTTCAAAAAGATACACAGCTTGCAAAGCTCTTCCGCTATCCGAATAAGAACCTTAGCCGCTTTGACTTATGGAAACAGACATGTGCCTGGTGGAGTCTGGACGGTGAAGCATTCTGGTGGTTTGGAGAGAATTACAGCTGCGGCCTTCCTACAGAAATCTATATTTTAAATCCTAGAAAAATGCAGCATGTCGTTGATAACGGCAAAGTCACGAAATGGGTATACACGGAAGAAGGATGCGGAAGGCCCGTAGTTATTCTTCCTGATGAGATTATTCATTTTAAGGACTGGAACCCCTGGAATACTTTCCGTGGGGTTAGCCCTCTGGTAAGCCTTGGTCAGGAAGTTGAGCAGGATTTGTTAGCAGCAAAACAGAACACTGGCTTACTGAAAGAAGGAGGCGTGCCTAAAGGTCTGCTCAAGACTGACCAGGTACTGACGGAAGCCGAAGCAGAGCTGCTTGCTAGAACATGGGATAAAAAGTATGGACGCGGAATGAAAAACCGTGTTGCCGTGCTCGGTAAAGGAACGGAATATCAGCCGCTGACCTTCAGCCCTGACGTACTGAAACTTTACGACATGAAGAAATGGAACTTATATACACTACTCGCGAAGTACGGTATTCCGCCGAGAGTGGCTAATATACAGGATTCGAAAAGTTCCTTAAGCGGTACAGACACAGATTCTCAACATCGTGCCTTTTGGAATTATACACTTATCCCTCTGTTAAAAAACTTTGAAGAAGTTTTAGAGGTTCAATTATTCAGACGATTCAACCTGACTGAAACCGGAGGTTTCAATCTTGAATCGATACCTGAACTGCAGGAAAGCGAAGATGCCCAGAGCAACCGTGATATTGCTGAAATCAACGCTGGACTAAAAACAATTAATGATGTTTTGAAAAGTCGTGGACAGGACACAAAACCCTGGGGCGACATCTGGTATAGAGCTTCTTCGTTAGTACCTGAATGTTCTGAAAAAAACTAAATATAAAAGGATTTTAAATGGCAAACATAACTAACGTAGTAATCGCCTGTTTCGATGAAGAAATTAAAAAAATTACGAGGAAGGGATTTTCTTCTGTGTTTGGAGAAAATCAGATTAAGGTTTGCAGCAACATTGCAGAGCTTAACTGCTGGATTCAAGATAAGACTGACATTGCGCTTATCTTTGATAAATACTTTCTTGGCTACATGATTTCATACGAGCTGATAAGGCTGAGATTTCAGAACAAACATTTTCTTTCCTACTTTGCGGACAAGGGAGATGATGCTCACTACTTTGGTATGAGAGTTCATGAAATTGGAGCTGATGGATTTATCCCCAAAATTGAGGATGTCGAATCATTCAAGAAATGTATTTATCAGGTACAGTCTGGTGTAAAAGTATATCCTGAATCTATTACCCGGAGCTTTGAAAATGATGACTGGCTTCTTGATAAAGCCTATATCAACGAAGTTACAATTCCTGAAATGCTGATTGGAATCTACACAAGTCTTGGATGTTCTCAAAAAGAAATCAGTTACAACATTCATCTTAGTACTTCCACTGTATCTGAATATACAAGACAGCTCAGAAGAAAAATCGGTTACTCAAAACCAGGTGATTGGGATTTGCTTTTCAAAAGTTTTCTAACAAATTTTACGGGAGATTTTTATGGTTGTCAAAATTGACGGTATTGAAAATAAGGAGCTTGGGTGTCGGGAAAAGCTTTTGAAGTTCCTGAAGGAAAATACGCACGGCGGAATTGTGCAGCCACAGGTTGAAGTTTTCAAGTCTATTGATGTTCAAAAAGATTCATTCCATTGGGTAATGAGTACATTTGATACTGACAGAGACTTTGAAAAGGTAGACCCTAAAGGCTGGAATCTGAAGAACTATCTGGCAAATCCTGTAATTCTTTGGAGCCATGATTATTCTATTCCGGCAATTGGATATGCGGAGAATGTGAAGGCTGATACAGTACTCGAGGGAGATATCGTATTCAACTCAAAAGAGTTTGACGAATTTGGATGGAGTATCGGAGAAAGAGTAAAAGCTGGAGCTTTGCGTTGCGGTTCTGTTGGTTTTATTGCAGAAGAAGTTGAGTTTCTTGAAGCAAAAGACCGCGACTGCGATCTGATTTTCAGAAAGCAGGAACTTTTGGAATTCAGCATTTGTTGTGTTCCGGCAAATCCTTTTGCTCAGAACAATGGAACTAAAAGGCTGGAGATTACGGAAGTTATTCAGGATGAACCGGAAGAACTTTCGTATTGGGATAAGTTGAGTAAAGGCCTGGCACGGGCATAGTTGTGCAAAAAAAAGAGAGGTTTGCTGGAACAAACCTCTCTAACGATTATCCGCCAACGACGGATTTTCGTAAATGTTCATTTGACCAAAAACTACCCAAAGGAGGTTTATTTAATGAACGAAGTAATTGTATCACTGCAGCAGAAATTAGAGAATATGAAAACTCTTGTTCCGACAGAAGCTGCAACACCGGAGCAGATTTCGAAATATTTCAATGAAAACGAAGAAATCATTGCAGGTATTTTGAAGGCTGCTGACAGTCAGACAACTGCAACAACAAGCGAGCTTGAAGGTATTAAGGATGCCGTAAAAGAGCTTCGTAATCTTATGCGCAAGGCTGACACAGAAATGAAGCCTCTCACATATCGTGATGTGTGCTATAATCTTGGAAAAGCTTTGTGCGCAGCCTGGAACAAGGATGAACAGACTTTGGGAGAACTCAAGTTCTGTCCAAATATCAGAGCTGAAAAATGGAACAATCCGAAAGACTTCTCTTGGGAAACTGGAAAAGGCTTTGTACCTTCTAAAGCTGTTCTCGGCGAGCCAATCGGAAATCTTGCCAATAACGACCAGTACCTTATCAATCCGATTTATGAAGAAACCATCATGCAGGAAGCTGCAAAGCAGTCAATGATGATGAACCTTGTTACTCACAGACCAATGAGTGGTCCATCCATCTTCATTCCTGAAAGAGACCGCGGCGGTATCGAGCTTAAATGGCTCACAAGCTATGGTCAGAAAATTGATGCAACAAAATCAAACATGCCAACAAGAACAGAGCTTAAAGCTTACACACTTGCAGGCTATGTTCCATTCTTTGACGAGTTCGGCGAGGATGTTTTTGTAGACCTTGGAAAGATGTTCCTGGAAGACTTCACCGAAGCCTACGGACAGGAGTTTGACCGCCAGTGCCTCATCGCAGACAATGACCCGTTCAAGGGCGCAATGAATATGGCACACGCAGAAAAACACGCAACATCAAGCGCAGACATTGCAAATCTTTCTTACCTCGACTTCAGAGCTGCCGAGCTTAAAGTTGAACCGGAAGAAAGAAAGTATTGTAAATGGTTTATGAATGAAACAGTTCTCAACCACATTACAAACATCAAAGACGACAACAACAATCCAATCTGGCGTAAACCTTGGGAAGGAATGCCAGGCCGCCTTGATGGTTACGACGTAATCGAATCAAGACTTCTTCCACAGTTTGCAGATATCGAAGCCGATACACCTTTTGCAATATTTATGAATCCAAAAAGAATCATTCACGGAAACCGCAAGGGAATTGAAATCAAACGCTTTGACGAAACAACAGAAGGCCTTGAATACGGGGAACTCTTTATGCGCTTCCGCAAACGTGACGGTTTCCTCGTGACAAGACCAAAGAAGAATATGGTAATACTTTCCACCGCTTCAGAATAATAAGCGTGACTGACGCATAGAACTAACTTCCAAAGAGCAATTTATATTGCCCTTTGGAAAGCGGGGGCGAAAATTCCAAAACCGAAGTGAAGGCAAATGCAAGGCTGGAGCGCAGCGACACCCGAAGGGCTTGGCCTTGCATTTGACTGAACGGAGGTTATACTTGCCTGTGCCCCGCTTTTCCAGGAGAAGACATGATTCCATTCACATTTGAAGAACTTCAAAAAATACTTGAATTGAAAGCAGATGAAATAGAAACAGACATACTCATTTTTAATGCAACACTTTCTTATGTTGAAAACCTGCTTGGCTATCAGCTGGCAGATAAGAATTACAATGAATTGCAGACTGTAAAAGATTGCCAGGTATTTACAGACCACGAGAACATTTCTGAAATGATAAACATTATTGATATGAATACAAAGCTTCGTGTACCGCATTGTGTAATAGACGGAAGAAGAATTCTTTTTATTGATACAAAGCTTGAAGGACATGTAGTTTTTCTAAATTACAATGCAGGTTTTACGACTACCACTCTACCAGCAGACTTAAAAGAAGTAATTATAAAACTCTTTCTTTTGAAGAAAGCAGAGTTTATAAAACAAATTAACAATGAAGCAGAAAGTAGTTTTGAAATACCTGACAGTATTCAAAAGATTATAGATATATATAGAAGGAAAACATTATAAAGTGAGAGACTTTTCACAAATCTTTAAAAGACTCAGGTATTTAATGATTCAGAAGCTGCCTGAATACATTGATAAAATCAACAAAGAAAATAATGACGGACTTATTATAAAACCGTTTACTAATACAGAACTGATTCAGGGAAACCTAAAAATACCTTATTTTGACATCAATTTTGATGAAGCTGAACAAGGAATAAAAGATAGAATTATAGGCTACATCCGATACAAACTGACATTCGAGCTCTTTCTTGAGAAAAACTGCAAAGCCCCAATACTAGAGTTTTGCAGATATCGCGATGCAATCGAAAATATGCTGGAGGAAGACGATTTTGAGTATTGGGATCATTACAATATGAAATCTATAGGTATTAATAAGATTGAGTTAACTGTGCTTGTGGAATATTAAGCACTGAAAATTTAAAAATGAAACTTCCGGAAAACTTGACAAAAAACTAAAAAGTGTTAAGA
>CAMHIV010000031.1 GCA_946185185.1 uncultured Treponema sp.
TAAATCAATTAAAAATATCTTCTAACCCCGAGTCCCCACATATTTCCGCGGAAATAATGCCACTCTGCATAAAACTCTAAAGCATTTACTAAAAATCCTGTTTTTACGGAAAATTCAGAATACAGGTCGTTTTTGTCTTTGAAAGACATGTCGTAGCAGTGCTCTACAAAATTAAATTCCAGAGAAAGAGGTTTTATTGGAAACATTTTAATGGACAAATCAGCCGAACAGCCGTTTGTAAATCCAAAATCAACAAAAAAACTCCAGTTAGCCCCCAGCGAAAGGCTGAAAAAATCATGTTTTACTAATGGAATAAAAACACCGGCCTTACCGCTTCCTACAAAATCACAGGAAGAATTTTCCAACAGAAATAAATCCGTCTTTACACCCAGAATCGGTAAAAGCGTTGCCTTTAAACCGATTTCATAACCAAGATAATCAACTGTTTCATACAAGAGAAAGGAAATATTTGTTTCCAGGGCAAGATATTTACAAAGGTCATAATCATTTGTGTCTTTGCCGAAATAATAATTCCGTTCTCTGTATTCATATGGATAATCAGAAGTTTTTACTGTTGCACTTTGGAACAGAAGGTATTCAACCGCATCGGCACTCATGTTGGTTGCAGTTTCAGATTCTTCTGTTGTCTGTGCAAAAACTGGATGAGAAAATAATAATAGGATTAATAGTAAAAACTTAACTCCTTTTTGAATATCCAATTGCAATTCCTCCAGTTTTATACGAAACGATTCCAGAGCCTACAGCAAAACAAATTGCTGTAGGTATAGCTCCTATTAAAGAGCCTGTAAATAAATATCCTAAACCAAATCCCAACAATGCTCCAACAGAAACAGAAATTGCAAAATTTATACCATGCCAAATACTTTTAAATAGACCTCTTGTATTACAGTCTAAATCGGACTCGTATTCTTCACTTATTTTTAAAGCAGCCTTAAAACTTTCACCATATTGCAATAATTCATCAAAATCTTCTTTACTGATTATTCCAAAGGCTTCATTCTCTACTTTTGTTATATAATTCTTAATAGAACTATAATCTGTATTTGATGATGTAGCATAATTACCTATCTTTTCAATATAAGGCAAAATTGAGGATTTAATCTTTCGATTATTTTTTAAAGCATTAAAACAATCTTCAAAATCTTCGTAAATATTGCAATCTTCAGCTGATTCTATTTCATTTTCATCATAATCAATTGTTCTAGTAAGATTAATATTTGATAACTCTTTTTTTAGAGCCGAATAATGCTGTTCTTCAATTTCAGAATCAAAAGCACCCTTAATTTTTTGTTCTGTAATATAAAACAAATAATCTGCATCAGATTTCGAATCTGAACAACTTGTAAAAAGATTAATGCCCAAAACAGCTAAAATTAAAATAAATAATTTTTTCATAAAATCATCTCCTTGTATTAAACACTTATTGTTTTTAACTTCAGCCTAAGTATTTGTAAATATGTTAAACTACGAATTAACCAAGTTCATGAAAAAATAACCAAGTATCAAATCAGATAACCATGGTTATTTTTAATAAACCCTTCGATAAACTCAGGGATATTCTCTGGGAGAATCCACCGCGCCCGGATTGGAGGGGGCGAAGCGTGTTTTTTGTTAAAAAAAAAACACCGGCCGCGAGGGAAAGCCCCGCAAAGCCGGTTTGCAAATTAGTTTGCGCTGTAGTTATTTAACCACTTATACCCTGTACAACAAATCTTCGTAGCAAGGATATGGTTTGTATTCTTCACCGATGATTGGTTCAATTTCATCAGCAACTGCACGTGTTTCTGCCATTGCAGGAATTACCTTATCAGCGTAGAAGCGGGCAACTTCCATTGCACCACTTACAGATTTTGCTGCAAGATGTACTTTGCTGAGTTCTTCTGCTTTTTCTGCAAGAAGACCTGTAAGACCATCAAGTTTAGTAAGAAGAGCACTCTGTGCACTAGCCTTTGCACCAGGAACAACAGCCTTAAGATCAATTACAGTCTTTGAAACTGCAGCAATGTATTTGTATGCAGCTGGAAGAATATCTTTGTTAATCATTTCAAGCATTGTTTCTACTTCAATGTTCAAAATCTGGCTGTATTTTTCAAGCTTAACTTCATAGTGAGTTTCCATTTCTTCTTTCGAATAAACTTCCATTTCTGTGAAGAGCTTAAGGTTCTTTTCATCAAGGTAGTGAGCCATTGCATCTGGAGTTGTCTTAAGATTCAAAAGTCCGCGTTTTTCAGCTTCTTTAATCCAGCTTGCATCGTAACCGTCACCGTTGAATACGATTCTCCAGTGAGCTTTTACTTCGCGTTCAATCAATGTGTTCAAAGCCTTTTCAAAGTCTTTTGCACCTTCAAGTTCATCAGCAAACTGCTTCAATGTATAAGCAACGATTGTGTTCAAAACTGTGTTTGGACCAGAAATTGAAAGTGAAGAACCGCATGAACGGAATTCAAATTTGTTTCCGGTAAAGGCAAATGGAGATGTACGGTTACGGTCTGTAGAATCCTTTGGAATTGGTGGAAGTACATCTGCACCAATTGTCATCTTACCTTTCTTATCTTTTGAATAAGCTTTTCCTTCAACAATTGATTCAAGAACAGCGTGAAGTTCATCACCAAGGTATACAGAAATGATTGCCGGAGGCGCTTCGTTTGCTCCAAGACGGTGATCGTTTCCTGCACTTGCTACTGAAGCACGGAGCATATCCTGGTTTTCATCTACAGACTTAAGGATTGCTGTAAGGAACAAAAGGAACTGAGCATTGCTTTCAGGAGTTTTTCCTGGTTCAAGAAGGTTTTCACCATCGCTTGTACTCATTGACCAGTTGTTGTGTTTACCAGAACCGTTAACGCCGGCAAATGGTTTTTCGTGAAGAAGACATTCAAGTCCGTGGCGTTTTGCAACTTTCTTCATTACTTCCATTGTAAGCTGGTTCTGATCTACAGAAAGGTTTGTTGTGCTGAAGATTGGAGCCATTTCGTGCTGAGCTGGAGCAACTTCGTTATGTTCTGTCTTAGAAAGAACACCGTACTTCCACAAAGTTTCGTTCAAATCTTCCATGTATTTTACGATACGTGGATTCAAAGCTGCAAAGTACTGGTCATCCATTTCCTGACCTTTTGAAGGTTTTGCACCGAACAATGTGCGGCCTGTCATTCTAAGATCTTTACGCTGTGACCACAAATCATGATCAACAATGAAGTATTCCTGTTCTGGACCAACAGTTGTTGCAACGTGTTTTACATCCTTTCCGAAAAGCTTAAGGATGCGTTTTGCCTGTTCATTCAAAGCGTCCATAGAACGAAGAAGCGGTGTTTTTTTATCAAGAGCTTCACCTGTGTAAGAACAGAAAGCTGTAGGAATACAAAGTGTGTGTTCCTTTACAAATGGGTAAGAAGTTGGATCCCATACTGTATATCCACGGGCTTCAAATGTTGCGCGGTGACCGCCGTTAGGGAAAGAAGAAGCATCAGGCTCACCCTTTACAAGTTCCTTTCCACTGAAAGTCATGATTACAGTTCCGTCATCCTGAGGATTAATGAACGAATCGTGTTTTTCTGCTGTTACACCAGTCAATGGCTGGAACCAGTGTGCAAAGTGAGTTGCTCCTTTTTCAATAGCCCATTCTTTCATTGCATGAGCTACAACATTTGCAACTTCGATTTCAAGTGGAGCACCTTCGTCCAAAGTCTTTTTAAGAGCTTTGAAAGTTTCTTTAGGAAGGCGTTCTTTCATAGTTTCCTGATTGAAAACCATGCTTCCAAACAATTCAGGTACGTTTGTCATTATAACCCCCAGTTTATCTGATTCAATTTTTTTTGCAAAAAAAAAGGCGATGTGAATTCTGTCTAAAAAAGATTAGAAAAATTCACATCGCCATTGATGTTGTATTTGGTATACAACTTTTTAAGAATAATTGCAATAGCCAGAATGTCGAGTTTTACAAATTTATCTTATTCAAATTGGCTACCAGTCGCGCCAATTTTCAAATAATCTTTCATAACTCGACATTCTAGGTATTAAAATCTACAATAACCGCAATGATAACAGTGGATTTTGAAAATCGGGGCTCAGTGGGGCTTTGTGAATATCTTTATAACTCGATAAAAAATCAGATTTTGAAGGGAACTTTAAAAGCTGATGAAAAACTGCCTTCAAAGCGTTCACTTGCCGAACATTTAGGAATCAGCGTAATCACTGTGCAAAATGCCTACGAGCAGCTCATTGAAGAAGGCTACTTGTATTCAATAGAAAAAAAAGGATTTTTTGTTACCGACATTCATCCTGAAGAAATTCAAAATATAAATAATCCTTCTGCGTATAAATCAAAATCAATTTCAGAAGAAAAACTGAATCCGCCTGCTGAAAAAATTGAATATTTTGCCGACTTTGCAAGCAACTCCACCGGTTACGAAAAATTTCCGTTCAATCTTTGGGCCCACGAAATGCGGGAAGTTTTGAACAGCGGAAACGAACGGCTTCTTCAGCGGTCGGCGGCGAATGGTATTCTTGAATTGCGGGAAGCGATTGCAAAACATCTTTGCGAATTCCGCAATATGACTGTTTCGCCGGAACAAATTTTAATCGGAGCCGGAACAGAAACTCTTTATACCATGGTTGTGCAGCTTTTGGGACAAGACAAAATTTATGCTGTAGAAGACCCGGGATATCACAAGGTCGCTTCCGTAATTTCATTAAATGGCGCCAAGTGTGTGCCGGTAAAAATCGATGAAAACGGTTTACGACCCGACGAACTGGAAAAAGCAAAGGCACATATCGCACATATTTCTCCGGCACACCATTTTCCAACCGGAACTGTAATGCCTGTGCGCCGGCGTCGGGAATTGCTTTCCTGGGCGGAAAAATCTTTGGACAGATACATAATCGAAGACGAATATGACAGCGAATTCCGTTTTAATGGAAAACCTTTGCAAACACTTTTTTCTTCTGATCAGAATGGCAAAGTCATTTACATAAACACCTTTTCAAAAACCCTTGCGCCTTCGTTCCGACTTAGTTTTATGATTCTGCCTTCAACTTTGATTCCGCTTTTCCGACAGAAGCTGGGATTCTATTCCTGCCCTGTAAGTGTTTTTGAACAATTCACGCTCGCAGTTTTTATGCAAAAGGGGCATTACGGAAAACACCTTATCAGAATGAAGAATTATTACCGCACACTCAGAAACTCGCTGATAAATGCAATTTCACAGAGCGCACTTTCTTCGATTGCAGAAATTCAGGAAGAAGAAGCGGGCTTGCATTTTCTTTTAAAAACTCAGCCGTCAGAATCAATGGATGTAATAAGAAAAAAACTTGCAGAACAAAAAATCAATTTACCTCTGCTTGCCGATTTTTATTATCAGAACGTTCCAGAAGAAAGCCTTTTTACATTCATAATCAACTACAGCGGAATAAAAAAAGAACGGATAAAAGAAGCTGTTGCCCGTCTTGAAAAAGCCCTTTTACCATGATTTGCCACTAACCGTCATTGTAAAAATGCCGATAAAAGAGTAAAATTATAAAGACTTTTTAAATTTTACGAGGCTTTATTATGGAAGAAATTCTTGAATTACTTAAACAAAATGCCCGTCTTTCTGTGAAAGATATCGCTGCTATGACTAAAAAATCAGAAGATGAAGTCGCCGCGATCATCAAGAAGTTAGAAGATGACGGTGTAATTTTAAAGTACGCGGCCATCGTAAATCCTGAAAAATCCGGCGAAAGCAAGGATAAAGTTCGTGCAGAAATCCAGCTTCAGGTTACTCCTGAACGAGAACACGGCTTTGACGCCCTTGCTGACCGCATTTACCGCTTTCCACAGGTAAAATCCCTTTTCCTTATGAGTGGCGGATACGATTTTAAAGTTATTATTGAAGGTGACAGCCTGCAGGAAGTTGCATTCTTTGTTTCAAGCAAACTTGCAACTCTGGAAGGCGTTCGTGCCACAAAAACCTGTTTTATCCTTAAAAAATACAAGGAAAACGACATAGTTTACGTAGCCGACGAACGGGACAGAAGAGAAGCACAAGCTTAAAAAACGAAGTTTTTTAAGCTTGTAACGAGTTTTGCATTTGCAAAACTCGCACAGGCATAAAAACTCGCACAGGCTTAATCCCTTCCCCTAAAAAAAAGGACATTTTATGAATACACGAAACGATAAATTCAGCCGCGGCATGGAAGAAATTCCACCCAGCGGCATCCGTAAGTTTTTTGAAATGCTTATCGGACATGATGATGTAATTTCCCTTTCTGTTGGTGAACCGGACTTCCCTACACCATGGTGTATGCGGGAAGAAGCTTTTTACCACATTGAAAAAGGACACACCTCTTATACAGGTAACCGCGGACTTCCTGAACTTCGTGCAGAAATCTGTAAGTACATGGAACGCTACGGCTGCTACTACAATCCTGAAACTGAAATTCTTGTTACAGTTGGCGCAAGTGAAGGCGTTGATGCTTCCCTCAGGGCAATTTTAAATCCCGGAGACGAAATTCTTGTTTGCCAGCCTTGTTATGTAAACTATGAACCACTTGCCCGTCTTTGCGGCGCAAAAATTATTCCAATCGACACAAGCGTAAACGGTTATTATCCGACTGCAGATCAGATTAAAAAAGCTCTTTCACCAAAAACAAAGGCTTTGATGATTTGTACACCGAACAATCCGACTGGAACAATGATTCCGCGGAAAGAACTTGAAAAAATTGCAAAGGTTTGCGTTGAAAACCAGATCTGGTGTATTTCGGACGAAATCTACTGCGAACTTGCATACGAAGGCGCAGAACACTGTTCAATCGCTTCTTTCCCGGGAATGAAGGATTATGCTATTGTTCTCAACGGCTTTTCAAAATCCTTTGCCATGACAGGATGGCGAATCGGTTATATTGCAGCCCCTGCTGAACTTATTACTCTTTGTACAAAACTTCACGGCTATAACGCAATCTGCGCTCCTATTTTCAGTCAGTATGCTGCAACAGAAGGTTTACGAAACGGCTGGAAGGACGTTGAAAAAATGCGCATAAGCTATCAGCAGCGCCGTAACCTTATGGTAAAAGAATTCAACGAAATGGGGCTTCCTGTTCCAGAACCAAAGGGAGCTTTCTACATGTTCCCGGACATTACCAGCACAGGAATTTCAAGCGAAGAATTTGCAACCCGCCTTTTCCAGAAATATAACGTTGCAGTTGTTCCTGGAAGCGTATTCGGCTCAGGAGGCGAAGGTCACATCCGTGTATGTTATGCAACTGCGGTTGATAAAATTAAAATCGCTATGGAAAGAATAAAACAATTTGTAGATGAACTGAGGGAGTCAAAATGATAGGAGTTCTTGTTGCCGTAATTCTTGCTGCCGGAGTGCTTTTACTCCTCTTAATGCTAACCGGACGCTCAAATCGTTCTGTAAGCACACAAAGTAAAACCGGAAAAAAAAGAAACAATTCGGCCATAATTAAAGAAGCAACAAAAAAACTTACTCATGACCCAAGAAACATTCCTGCCCTGACTGCGTTAGGAGAAATCTATTTTACGCAGCCAGATTATGCAAAGGCTTATCCGCTTTATAAAAGCCTGATGGAACTCACAAATATGCATCAGGAAATTAATGACAAGCAGGCATATCTTAGATATGGAATCTGTGCATTCAAAACCGATAAAATCAATGAATCCGGTGCGGCCTTTGCATATGTTCTTAAAAAAGATCCTAATAATTACGAAGCAAACTTTTACATTGGAAAGGTTCTTTATCAGAAAAAAGAATATGAAAAAGCCATTACCTGCATAAAGCGGGCAGCTGTTATAAATCCAGAAAATCAAGAAATCCACCAGATGCTCGCCTTTTCGCTTTTCCAGATGAAAAAATACCGCGAAAGTCTTCCATATCTTAAAAAAGTTTGCGAAGAAAATCCGGAAAATAAAGAAGCGCTTTTCTATATGGGCTGTGCAATGGAAGAATCTGGAATGGCAGACAAAGCTATCAAGATTTTTATGCACCTGCGACCGGATCCAAACTTTGGTGCACAGTCTTGTCTTGCAGCCGGTTCTTACCACGACAAAATGCAGCAGCACGAAAAAGCTCTTCAGGATTACGAAATCGCCCTTAAGCTTGAAAACGTAAATCCGGAAGTAAAAGTAAGCATTTTGTACAAGCTTTCGCATTCATTGCTCGCTCAGCATCAGATTCCAAAAGCACTTGGCTATTTAAGACAGATTAATTCTATCAACCCGAATTATCGCGATGTAAACGCTTTGATTTCGCGCTATCAGGAACTTACCCAGAACTCAAATCTGCAGACATACTTAATGAGCGGAACAAGTGATTTTGTTACTTTGTGCCGAAAATTCATTTCTGCATATCACAAGGGTTCGTTTGTAAAAATCGAAGATATTTCGGTAACTGCAGAATGTACTGAAATCATGTGTAACGTTCAGTCTGCACGCTGGGAAAACACAGAAATTTTCAGATTCTTCCGCACTTCAAGTGCAATCGGAGAACTTTACATCCGAGATCTTCATTCAAAAATGCGTGATATAAAGGTGGACAAAGGTTTCTGTGTTACTGCAGGACTTTTTACAGAAGAAGCAAAGAAATATGTTGAAGGCCGTCCAATCGACTTAATTGAAAAAGCAAAACTGGTTACAGTTCTTAAAAAAATCGATATGATCGACTAGCATTTTTGAATTACAACAAGATTTCGTTCACGGTTCTGTTCCGAAGAATTTTCTGTAAGGAATGGAACCGTTAATTTTTTAACCGAATAATCTTTTACAAGCGTTTTAATTCCGTCCATTTCTGTCTGAATGCTGGAAAACTTTGCTTTGTAGGCCGCAAGATATCCGCCTTTTTTTGTAAGATTCAGCAGAGTTTTAGTCATTTTTTCATCAAGTGGTCGGAATGCCCGGAAGGTTGCAACATCAAAGGATTCTGCAGGAACTTTTTCGGCTTCTTTTTTCATTACAGAAACATTTGAAAGCCCTAGAATCGCAGCACAGTTTTCCAAAAAGGCGCAGCGCTTATCCATTCGTTCTACCAGAACAAACTTGTATTCGGGCATTGCAGCCGCAAGAGGAATTCCCGGAAGGCCGCCTCCGGAACCGATATCGCCGATTTTAACAGATTCCTGTTCTGTGCCACATTGATTAAGGAGCAGCTTTATTTCTGAAACGGCAGAAAGGCTGTCCAAAATGTGATTTACAACAATTTCATCATAATCACTTGTATTTGTAAGATTATAGGCAGAATTAAAAAGGATAATTTCGTTTATGTATTTATCCATTTTCTGCGAAAGATCAGTAAGTTTTTCACCGGAAAAGCCAAATGCTTCAAGGCCTTCCATTAATTTTTGTGTAACTGCCATCAGTTTGAACCCATATCTATCAGCAAATCCATATTCCACGACGGTTCAACACAACGAAGGGAAACCAGATTTCCAGTTTTTTCAGCTTTTAAAGAATGCTTTTTTGAAAGCTGGTACAAGTATGAATATTCGTTATATGTATCCTGAATAATTTTGGGCTCAACATCATAGCCTGCCGCAGTTCCGCAGTTTCCATCCGCCTTAAACAAAAGATAAAAGGTTTCGTCTCTGCTTTTGTTATCGGTTGAGTATTTACGGTCGCCGGTAAGCAGGAATGAGCCATCCAATTCTTTTTTGCTGAAATAAACCATTCTGCAGGTATCCAGAAGATTACGGCCGTTTACAAAAAAGCGGAGAATTTTTGCGTCCCCAGTTTCTTTTTTACCATTTGCCACAGACTGAATTCCTGAGTTTCCTGCAGATTCTCTTTTTGAAAGTTCATTCTGGAGTTTTTCATTCTGAACTTTAAGTCCTTCCAGTTCGCGCAAAATCTGCTGCAGCATTACATCCTGAGTTGAAGCATCCGAATAACTACTGTTTGCAGAATTAATTGAATTGTTTCCCAAAAGTCCGTAAATGCCGCCAAAAAGGCCGCTTGAACCTAAATCAGAAACATCGCTTGCAGTCAGGCGATTTACAGCAGAAAGAGATGCCGCAAGGTTTTCGGCAGACAGAGAATTTTTATTATCCTGCGAAACCACTGCCGGATTTTTCTGCTGATTTGTAATAATCACTTCTGATTGTCTACGGTTATAAATATTTCCCGGCACATAAAAAGTAGTTCCATGCGTTGGAGCCGAAATACGAGGCATGCTAGGCCCATCAGAAATATTTGTAATGGCTGGCATTTCCGGCATCTTTAACTGAGCAAAAGCAAGACTGCTGAATGCAAAAAGAGTGCCGCACAGCACGAGTTTTTTACAGATTTGCAAGAGATTCCTCCACAAATTCAAGCCTTTTAGAAAGCTGGTCAATTGTTTTTTCCAGACGATTTTTTTCTTTTTCGAGCTTTGCCTTCTGGTCGTCATCTTCAGTTTTTTTGCAACCCATTGCCTTTTGGCGCATAAGTTCGCGAACCGTTACAGGTCCCTTTCCGTCTAAAAATTCCTGCTCTACTTCTGCGCGGTCATCCTTTTTGCGCACCGAAGCAACAATTTTCATATTTTCAAAACCGATTGCAGGATTTACCTGAACCGCACCAACTTTTTGAATATCTTTAGCCGTATTACGAGGCAAACAAAGCACGCGGTCAATATAATCTTCGTAGCGGATATCAGCTTCGTTGCAGAGTTCATGTGCACGAATCAAAAGCTTTCCAAATTCCTGCATCAGGCGTCCATTCTGCTCAAGATACTCTTTTCTAATTTTTTCAGTAAGCGCTTTGAGCTCTTCGTTGGATTCCCAATCCAGTTTGTAGTACCCCTTTTCTTCGGCAATCAAAAGCAAGCCGTTAAATTTTGCCCAGAATGCCTGCCCATGAACCTTTGCGTTATAAGTTGTATTCGCATTTCCTGTAGTTTTCAAAAGTTCTTCTGCAGTAAGGTGATGAGTGTATTCATGAACCGCAGTATAAACCAGCTGGTTATCATTTTTGAAATTCTTATTGTGCAGAAAGATTTCGTGAGTATCCGGCATATAAAAACCGTTTACCCGTTTACTTTCTTTTCCTGTCTGAGTAACTGTGAAATCTAATTCTGTAGGTGCGATATCCAGAAGGATTTCTTTAATCCGTGCGTTGTCCATTACGATTTACTTTCCTTTTTTTGCAGCGTATGCAGCCTTAATCTGATCCGAAAAGAGTTTATTCTGATCTGTTCTTTCCGGTACAGAAAATTTTGGCTTTCCATCCTCTTCCGAAATTCTATAAATATGGCGCGGAGAAACACTGTATGCAGGGCTATCCGCATTATTAATCCACCAGTCCAAGACTGACATGAAACAAAGAGTGTACTTCAAAAGGTTGGCGTTATTTGCATTTGTTGTAGCACTCATATTGTTTGCACCAAGAATTACATCCAGCCGTTTTGAAACTTCATTTTGAACTGCAAAGTTGTAGTGTTCCCACGGATTAGACAAAGCCGAAACAGTTCCGCGAGTTTTTGCCATGTTATCACACTGAGAAACAACTTCTTTCAAATATGCCCGGGCAAAATCCGTTCTAAGGAACAACGGAGGATATTTACTTTCATCTGTTGGGCGCTCCAAAGTGAGCTGGTCAAATTTAAAGTGAGGCAAGAAGTGCCACTGGGTCTGCCACAAAAGTGAAGTAACAAGTTTTTTTCCGAATTGTGAATCTTCAAAATCATCCTGAGAATAAATTGAATTTACAAGATCATTTAAAGGTCCACAGTAAAGCCGTTCAAAAAGATTTTCACGATATGCAGTCCAATCATCCATAATCTTGGTGATTGTATCGTCAGTTCGCATAGAATCAACGGAAAGCATTCCAAAATTGATATTTCTAAAGCCTTCAATACAGTCTTCGATGATTTTTAAAAGAACGACTGTAACCTGAAGCGGATTTTCCGGGCTCAAAACGTTGAAGCCGTCTTCAAATTTGTAAAGCGGCTGGAAATACGGATACATATCCGGATGACTTTCCAGATTTTTGAACCCTGCCTGAGGGAACAGCTGATCCAAAAGATTCAAACCGGTAAGAACAGTACTATCTTTTACGCCTTTTTCCGGCTTTTTAGGAGCGGCTGGCTTTGCTTTTTCTGCAGGTGCATCTTCACCAGGAGCCTTTGGTTTTTCAGGCAAAAGAAGATCGTATTTATGAAGTCCTACAAATTTCAAAATATCGGCAACCTTAACTTTAAAGAAATCCTGAAAATCTTCATAAGTATCGGAACACATGCGCATCAAAAGGGGGTAAAGCTTTTTAATAATTTCGTTCTGAATATAAAGCCAGGAAGTAATTGCTTCTTTTGCCATTGTGGAAAGTTTATCGTGTGGCGCATCAGGATAAGCAATTTCGTCGGTGTAAATTTCTTTTATGAGCTTTGGAATTTTTGTTTCGCCGTAGTAATAAACCTGAATCAGCATTTTATAAACAGCGCGAACATACGGAATCAAATCCTGAACCACATATGGTTGTGGCAAATCCTGAAGTTCTATGTGAGCTAACTTGATTGTCTGCAGATTCCAGCCGGCAACCATGCGAAGAAACTTGAATTTTACTTCAGTACCGTTTGCAATTTTTGCTTTATAGGTTGAAGGAGCCATCTGGATGAGGGTTTTTACAACCGTGATAAAGCCCTGCAAATTATCAATGTGATGCTTTAGAGTTATAGTACAAAATTCTGTGATTACCTGTTCTTTTCCGTTCTGCTGGAACAACTTGATAAAATTAAAAAGACCGTAATCAGGCTTGATTGCATATTCATCGCTCATCATAAGCTTATCAATCATCTGAGCAAGCTTCTGTGGAATTACAGGCAACTCTTCCTGTCTTTTGCGTCCTTTGCCGGATGGAGTTGGAGTTCCGGAATTGCTTCCAGAAGAATACGACGAGCCTGATGAACCAGAAGAAGAACCGCCGCCCGAAGGAGAATTTCGAACGATTCTTCCAGTTCCTTTTGTAGAAGCGCCTGCAACGTGGGTCGATTTTTCGTACATTACTTCCCCGCCCAGTTTTTTACTCATTCGCTGAGCTTCTGCAGGGTCAATATCACCAATAGCTTTTCGAGTTCTGTCTAATGTGCCAGGAGCCCAATCGGCTTCCTTAGGTCTTTTTCCATCTTCCATCTGAACCTCTCTAAAGTCTTATGTGACTTTTTTTAACAATTCCAGGACAGTTTTTTAAGATTATTTTTTCACCGTCCTTTGAAACTAAAACTCCGTCAAAAGAGCCGTAAATTGTTGTATATGCATTTCGCATAAGAACGATATTTAATGTTCTGCTGTTTAAAGAAATCGGATTGAAGGTCAAATCCACCATGCCTTCTGTATCCTGCGCAATCCATTTTCTGCTGATTCCAAATGGATGAGTAATTGTAACCGGCGGCATAGCTGTTATGTCTCCGTCGATAGAAAGCATATTGTCGTTGTAAGTGTCTTCGTCAACCGCACCTTGAGTTGAAGTTGAATAAACAAAAGAAATATTTTTTCCCTTAAGATTAACCATTCCGAACATAAGTTCACTAGAAGAACGAGGCTTCAAATAGGTGCGGTTCAGGAGCATAAGCCCAAGACCTTTTTCCTGAGGGATTTCTTTTATGTAATGTCTGTGTTTTGCAGTTGCAAGGCCGCCTTCCAGATTCAGCGGAACAATCCAGGATGCCGAGCAGCGCTGAGTTGTTGGAGAAGGTGTTACAGAAAGCATTTCCGATTTTTCATCATAACCAAAGCGGGCTAAAAACTTTGCTTTTGCTGCAGGTCGGAACTTATCGCCGATAACCGTAAAAGAAAGCGAAAGCTTGTGGCGCTTCCGGCTCCAGCTGATTTTTATATAGCGCGGTGCATAACTTGTGCACATAGATTCTTCTGTATCGATTGGAATAAAGCGCCGGCTTGGTCCCATAAAGGTGTGGTAGGCGTATTTTTTTCCGGTTTCTTTGTCCCAGAAAATAACTTCCGCAAGACCAAAAAGTTTATCGTCAAAAAATTCCGCAAGCCCAATATAATTGCTTACCGAAAAAGCAAAGGCAACGCGACTTTTAATTCTGAAGTTTGAAAAAAAGGTGGATGTAGGCACACCCGCAAAAGGCGCTTTTACTCCGCGTATATCCACCGTTTCTGAAACACCATAAAACGACCCGAAATTAATTTTTCCATTTTGTACAATCCGGTCCGGTGCCTGAACAAGAGTTCTAGAATACATGCCTTTCATTATATAGGAATAGAGGATTTCTATCAAATAATTTGTTAGGAGGGGGATGTTTCCCTTGATGACAAAACCCTAAAAGCAATTTACAATTCAAGTGCATACGAAA
>CAMHIV010000032.1 GCA_946185185.1 uncultured Treponema sp.
AAATCTTCCAGACAGAAATACAAGCGGGCGTATAACAGTAGGCTCTAGTGCTTCAAAATATTTGGATATGGGAGTTACATCTGGAAATATCGTTGTAGTTGTATATTATGATATGGATAGTGCATGCCTTCGCTTAAAGTATTCTAATATAGCAATTGACGGTTCTACTATTACACCGGCGGTAACATGGCAAGATGCTAAAGTTTCTTTCCCTGAATATGTTGGTACGGATGTTTCTATGTATATTGATGATTCAGACGGAATTCATATAGCTGCATTTGATGCAACAGACTCTGATCTTATGTATATGTATATGCCAAGTTGTTATAGCACAACATTAAAGGTTGTTTGCGTAGATCAGGCTTCTTCTGTTGGTAACTGGACTCGAATAAGAGTAAAGGATTCAATTCCATATATTGCTTATTATAATGCAACTGAAGCGGGAAGCCGTGATGCAATTAAACTTGCATACTTCGCTGATTCTGACACAGAGATTTCAAGTGCTTCAGAAGAAGATATTCAGGGCTGCGACGAAAGTGGTTATACAACTGGTAACTGGGAATATATGACGGTTCCTGCAATTACACCTCCTCAAGGTGGTGACAGTAAGTTTAAGCAGGTAAATCTTGACTTTGACTCAAGCGGAAACCCTGTGGTTGGCTACCTTGGTACCAACCTCGAGTTCGGTAAACAGCGTTCTGAGTAAGCTCAAAACACGCCTTGTCATTTAAGACAAGGTGTGCCATATTAAACCAAGAAGGCATCCGCAACTAAAGCGTCTTGCCTCCTTGGTTTTTGCCCAATTGGGCCTAACCCCGCTACGAAGGTTCGAAGCTATGTGGCGGGGCTATTTTTTTATTCTCTACCTTTTTTCCGTCCGAGGACGAGTAGTACAGAAACAATCCCCTTGTAAATTACTGCAAGGGGTGCTATATTGAAATAAAGAAGGCATTCGCAACTGTAGCGTCTTGCCTCCAGAATCAGTAATTCGTCGTTAAGACGAATGCCCGTCTAGTGGTGCGAACACTTGGCGGGCTATTTTTTTATTCGTTACCTATGTTCCGTCTATGGAAGAGGTGCAGAATAATGGTAATAATAATTTGAGCAAGCTGTAAAAGCAAACTCAGTATTTCATACCTATTCATAGCAGCCTCCAAAATCTGATAATCCAACTCAAAAGAGCCGGTCGAATTTTAGAGACAAGACCGCCATTCAATTGCAAATGCCAAATTTAGTATAGTATATTATTGTATCGGTATCAATATCAATGCTATTAACTTTGCGGTGGTTTCGATACACACTTTGTGCACTCAACCACCGATTAAGGAAGTTGCTTTCGCAACATAAAAGATTTCGATATGCTTAACCATCGTTGTTTTTCTACGTAAAATCGTATGGTGTTTCCTGGTAAACGTAATAGTTCAGCCAGTTTGCAAAGAAAAGATGTGCGGTACTTCGCCATGTGGAACTTGGCTGCAAGTCCGGATTGTCTTTTGGAAAGTAGTTTTTTGGCACGTCGATTGGAAGATTCTTTGAGCGGTCGCGCCAATATTCTGTGGCAAGGGTATTTGTGTCGTATTCAAGATGGCCGGTCATAAAAATATGTCGGTTATCGTTTGTTTTGATTAGGGTTACGCCTGCTTCCTCTGATTTTGCAAGAACTGTTAGTTCAGGGTGAGCCAGAACATCGCTTTCGTTCAAGGTTGTGTGTCGGCTTTGTGGAATAGGGAATGTATCGTCGAATCCTCGGAGCAGAGGATCGTTTAAAGTTGTGCGGTGATTCTGTATGATTCCAAAAAGTTTTTTATCCAAAGGAATTTTCGGGATATTGTGCAGATGATAAAGACCTGCAAATGCGCCCCAGCACAAATAAAGTGTGGAGAATACATTTTCTTTTGCATAATCCATGATTTTGCAGAGTTCTGACCAATAGTCAACCTGTTCAAAAGGAATTTGCTCAACCGGAGCGCCTGTTATAATCATTCCGTCGTAGCGGTGTTTAAAAACTTCACTTGAAGGAATGTAAAATTTTTCAAGATAATCTGAGCTCGTATTTTTAAAATCGTGACTTTCCATCCTGACTAAAGAAATTTCTACCTGGAGAGGAGTGTTTCCCAAAAGACGAAGCAGCTGTGTTTCTGTTGTTTCACGAGTTGGCATCAAATTTACAATTGCAACTTTAAGAGGTCGTATTTCCTGTGTAATGGCCCGGTGTTCAGTCATTATGAAGATGTTTTCATTTTCAAGAATGCTTCTTGCCGGCAAGTCAGAATTGATTTTTATTGGCATAAATAGAATATAGCAAATCAAGCGTTATTTTGCTATACTTTTTAGTATGCAGGCTACAGATAATCGAAAAGCTGCCATAAAAAAGATTAAGGCGCTTGTTTACAATCAAAAAATCAATATAAATGTTTATCGACAAAAAATTAACGAAGTTTTTTACACTCCGATTTTGCCAAATCACGTTGAATGTCAGGATAAAAAATTCGGTGGAATTTCCTGTGATGTGCTTTCGCCGGAAATGTATTCGTCAAAACGAGTTATGTTCTATATTCACGGAGGTTGTTTTGTGGGTGGTTCACGCGCGGCTTACCGAAGTTTTTGTTCTGTGCTTGCAAATAAATGTTTTTGCCGGGTTGTTGTTCCGGAATATCGGCTTGCACCTGTAAATGCTTTTCCTTCTGCAATCGAAGATATTCAGGCGGTATTCCGTTCACTTTTTACCGAAGAACAGATTGACCGCTCGCTGGATTCCGAAGTTCCGGAATTCATTATTGCTGCCGACGGTGCGGGTGCCAGTATCGCTATGGCTCTTTTGTTAAACCTGAAGGAAAAATTCAGAAAGTGCATCAAAAAAGTTGTGCTTCTTTCACCGTGGCTTAATCTTTCGGCAAGTTCTGCGTTGTTTACGTCAAAAAAGAAGCTTTCTGATGAAATCCTTTCTTCAGAGATTTTGCAGCAGTGCGCATCTCTTTATACTTACGAATCAAATTATGAAAATCCACTGGTTTCTCCGCTGGTTGCTGCAAATGAACTTTTGGAAGGTTTTCCTCCTGTTTATATGCAGTGCGGTGGCAAAGAAATTCTTTTGAACGATGCAAAGGCTTTTGATACACTTTTAAAGCAGCTTGGAATTGAATGCCGGCTTGATGTATGGCCTTCGATGATGCACCTTTTCCAGTTGGCAGATGATTATCTAAAAGATGCTCATGATGCACTGGATACTCTTGCCACTGTGATTTCCGGAATCGATAAGGAAAATACTGAACGTCAGGTTTTTGAAAACAAACCTGTTCTTGAAAATAGCTTAAAGAGGGCAGAAGCATGAGTATTGAATTACTTTCTCCGGCTGGAAATGTAGAAAAACTTTATTATGCCTATGCTTACGGGGCAGATGCTGCGTATATTGGTCTTAAAAAATTTTCACTTCGTGTAAAAGCAGATAATTTTTATGAAGATGAATACAAAAAAGTAATCGAACTTAAAAATCAGTTTCCTGGCCGACGACTTCATTGTGCACTGAATATTTCATTTCACAACCGCGATATAGATAACTTTCTTGCAAATATTGATTATTTCAAAGCCTACCCGATTGATGCATTCATCGTTCAGGATATTGGAATGGTTCCGATTTTGCAGAAATATTTCCCTGAGGCAGAACTTCATGTTTCTACCCAGGCAAGCTGTGTTAATCGCGAAGCTGTAAAAATGTACAAATCCATGGGATTTAAGCGTGTTGTTCTTGGCCGCGAAGTAACTTTAAAAGAAATTCGCGAAATAAAAGATGCGGTTCCGGATGTTGAGCTTGAAGCCTTTGCCCATGGTGCTATGTGTATCGCTTATGCTGGTCGCTGCCTTATGAGCGCATATCTTACGGCGAGAAGTGCTCAGGCGGGGGCTTGCAGTCATACCTGTCGTTGGGATTTTGATGTTCTTGCCGACCCAACAAAAGCAAAACAGATTGCAGAAACCGGAGCTCTTGTACTTGAAGAAAAAAAGCGTCCGGGAGAATATTTTCCGATTTACGAAGGTGATGATTTTACCGCAGTTCTTTCAAGTAAAGATTTGCGTATGGTAGAACATCTCGACGATATGATAAAGGCCGGTGTGGATTCAATAAAAATTGAAGGTCGCATGAAGAGCGTTTACTATGTTGCGCTTGTTACCCGTGCTTATCGCAAGGCCCTTGATGCTCTGGATGGAAAAATAACTTCTGCTGAAGCACAGCCTTTTATCGATGAGCTTGAAAATGTAAGTCACCGCGAAAGTGGTACCGGCTTTTATTATAATCCAGCCGAAGCAAATAAATGTGTAACCGGCGCAACCGACAGTCGTTATATTCTTGCGGCCGAAATCGGAAAAAAATTGAGCGATGATGAACAGGCTGAAATTCTTCGTCTTGGAAAAGAACATGAAGAGCTTGTAAAAAATGAACTCGATAACATGCATCCGGAAGCAAGAAAAGCCCGTTTGAAGGATTACGAAATTCATCCGGATAAAAATCCACCTTGTGCAAAAAAATCTGAAGGCTGGTTTATGTACGAGCTTAAGCCGCTAAATATGATAAAAGCCGGTGACAATATCGAGTTCATTTCGCCTGATGTTGTTGCAACAAAAGCGGCTCCTTCGGACTGGAGTCTTGTGGATACAGAAAATGGAACAATAAGACCATGGGTTTGCGACGGACATAAAAGTGTACTTTACACAAAGGTTCCTTTGCAGGAAGGCGCTCTTATAAGAATTGAAGACCCGGATTATGTTCCTGGAAAAATTAGAGATTCCGGCAGATAAGAATTGGTTTTGACGGAGGTTTGATGTCACCGTTTACTAAAAAAATAGGTATCCTTTGTTTATTATCACTCTTATTCGCTTTTTGCGCCCATTCGGAAGCTGTAAAATGGATTTCTTCGGATCCGGTTTGGTCAATTCAGTCCGGCGTAACCTTCGAAACGGATAAGAATTTGAATCTGGATTCTGTTCCCGTAAATCTTATGGCGGGATTCAGTCTTTCGCAGTTTCAGGTGCTTGCTGGAATTCAGTCGCAGACTTCGATTTTTGATTTTTCCGGAAGCTTAATTTACGCGCCAACCTTCTTCAATCAGTTGAATCTGGGATTTAAATCTCTTTTTCACTTAAAGCATTATGCTGCTGAATATCTTGAAATTGATTTTATGCAGGGCTTGTATGTAATGTATCGGCTTAACCGAAGGCTTGCCTTTGATTCTGATTTTTCACTTCACATGAAATTTTCGCAGATTTATTCAATTGAAGATTCTATGCCCTGGGTAAAAAGTAATTCATTTTCCTTCCGCTTTGAAACCCTTTTTAACCCGATAGCGGATTTGACAATGAGCTTGGGCGTGGCATCCTATACGATGTTCCGTTACAATCTTTTCTTTGCTCCAAATTACTGGCTTGGTGCGGAATATCAGTTTGCAGATATGTTTTCAATCGGTACAAAAGCTCTTGTAGAATATGTAGACATGTACACTTTGAGTGCAAATAGACGCCTTTTTGATTTTGAAGTTTATGTAAAATTGGAGTTATAGAATGAAAAAGATTTTTTCGTTGTTATTAATTTCATTAACTTTTTTATTGGCTTCCTGTGAAGATTCTTATGGGCTTAAAGAATTTATATTCCGCGCAAATTCCGTTGACTCCCGTTCTGATACACTTTATTCTTTGCCGGATGTAAAGCCTGCCACTGGAAAGGTTTATGCCGTGTTGATTATTACAGATGTACATTTTGGCGGTGAAAATTCCGGAAATAACGGTTCAAGAAAGGATGTCCAGTTTCTTTCCTGGTTAAAAGATTTAAAAGCTAAGACCGACAATGCTGGAACCCCGGAATTATATCCAAGTTTTGCAATCTGTCTTGGTGATGTTGCAGAGCACGGCACTGATTCTGAATTTGTACGCTATCAGCTTTTTACAGAAACCTTGAATACTGACGATTACGGAAATATCAAAACTTACAACGTTATCGGAAATCATGATTTATACAATTCCGGATGGGATTCTTTCCGGATTCATTGTTATCCGCATACATCCTTTTATAAATTCCATACTGATTCTTTAGTCTGGTATTTTCTGGATTCCGCAAGTGGAACTTTAGGTGACGATCAGTTATCTGCATTGCGAAAAGATATGAAGTATTTTGAAAAAGGCCGTAAAAAGCTGGTGTTTACACATGTTCCGGTTTATGCAGAAGGATTATTTTATTTTGTAATGCAGGATACAGACGAAAGAAACAGATTTATTTCGCTTTTAGGAGAAGAAGATACAATCGCTATTGTCGACGGACACACCCACCAGGAACATGTTAGTAACCTTGGGTTTATCGAATACAATGTTCCTGGCTATCTTGAAAAACGAGCCTTTGCAATTATGTACGTCGACGAAAGAATTACCGGTTATCCTGTTGTGACCTTAAAATGTTTCTATCCTGATTTTTAATCAAGTGCCTGAAGTTCAATCGCTATTTCTTCCATTTCACGGTCAGTCATAGCGATTGTTTCTGCACAGCGTTGAAGTTCTCTTCTAATGCTTACAGGGATTTTTGAGGAAGTTTTGTAGCGCAGTTCGTGTTCAAGACTTGCCCAGAAATCCATTGCGATAGTTCGTAGCTGCAATTCAACGTTTACAAAATGTTCTGTCTGCGAAAGATAAACCGGGATTTGCAAAACTATATGCAGGCTTCTGTAGCCGGATTCTTTTGGATTTGCAATGTAATCTTTTTCTTCGACTAATTTTAAATCAGGCTGCTTTAAGAGAATGTCTTTTATGGTGTAGATATCAGAAATGTACGGGCAGATTACGCGTACGCCTGCAATGTCGTTCAAATTTGTTGTCATCGATTTGAAGGTAACGGGAACGCCTTTTTTCTGCAGTTTCGCGGCAATGCTGTCCGGTGATTTGATTCGTGTTTTGATTGTTTCAATCGGATTTCGTCTTCCGGAGATTTTGTATTCTTTGTTCAGAATCTCCAGTTTTGTTTCTATCTGCTTTACGGCACTTTCATAAATCATCATGATTTGCTGAAATTGCAACGCCAGTTTATAAAAGTCTTCGTGAGCAGAAAGTTCATTCTGAATCACAGAAATATCTGTTGTTTCTTGTTTTATATAAGATTCATCAATAATTGATTGGTTGGTTGTTATATTTTTCATACTTCTTATAAAATAATAATAAATTGCAAAGGTTGCAAATAAAAACTGATTTTTGTAATATAGAAATAAGTGGGAAAACAGATGATAAGAAAAATCTTCCTTTTGATCATAGCAAGTTCTCTTTTTTTGTTTTCGGGTTGTTCCGAAAAGCCTTCTGTACAGAGTGATTTTAGTTCTCTGGTAACACTTTATGAAGCCGGTGACGATGCAGAAGATCTTAAGCTTGAAACTCAAACCTGGCACAGTTCTCCTGAATGTATCTGTGTGCTTTATGGATATGGCTATAACGAAGAAACTTTTGTTTCAAAAATGAATGAAACACTTTATTCAAAATATGGTGCATATGATGACGGCGGTGAAATCTTTTCTGTTGTTTTTCCAGATGATTTTAAGCGCGGTTCAAAATATTATGTAAGTACACTTTACGATTTTCTTTCGGATAAAACTCTTCTTGGGATTGTAATTTTGGGTGCGCCGGAAGGAACTTGTACGGTTCTTGGCCGCCTTCAGGATAATTTTAATGGTAAGCTTCCATATCCGGTTTTTTCACTGTTCAGTCAGGATGATGTTCTTGGAATGGAATATTCTTCAGATTTTGTTTTGGATAAGGCTCAGAAAGCAGAAATAAACGGCATGATTAAAAATGAAGAAACAGAAGACTTTGTTCAGGAAGTGCCGGAAATTCTTATGGCTTCTGTTGCATGCATTAAAAACAGCGATGCGCCTTTTGAAAAGAATTCCAAATTATTTGAAGTTGTAAAGAAAATTACCGGAAAATTAAAGACTGGCCGCTATTATGATCCGGAAACAAATCTTCCATCGATAAATCATTTTGTATTGGAGTAGAAATGAATAGTTTGAAGCAGCTTCAAAATGGTATTTTTGCTTCACAGCGCGAACTGGATGATTTGAAAAAAAAGGAAAAAGCCAGAATATTAGTTTATTCAGATTCTCATGGCGATGTTCAGATTGTTTCAAGAATTCTTGAGCAATTTGGACCGTCTTGTGATGCGCTGGTATTTGCCGGCGACGGAATCTACGATCTTTTGAGCGTTCTTGAGCAATCCCTGCAATACAAAGAAGTAAAAGAATGGCTTCCACCAGTAATCTGTTTTGTCCGCGGTAACAATGATTATTCTTATGCTTCAGCCACATTTGAAAAAAAAATCTGCGTTCCAAAGCATTTGATTCTTGAGGTTGGTTCAAGAAAGATTCTTGTAACTCACGGAAATGAAGAAGGTGTTTACTATGACACAACCGGAATCGAAATGGCTGCAGAAATTGCAGGAGCAAATTCTGTAATTTACGGGCATACCCATTTTCCTATGGAAAACAATCATGTTATATATTCACTTAATCCGGGAAGCTGCTCTTGCCCGCGTTTAAGTTCTCCGCGTTCCTGCTGTGTACTTGAGGTTCTTGGGAAAAATGTTTGTGCCGTTTTTTATAAAATCAATTCAGGCTACAAAACAGAATTTGAACCGTATTTTCCGGACCGCTATTATTTTTAATTAAAGATTTTCTGCTAATTCAAAGCCCGCTTCACCGTGTCCCGGAAAAATTTTTGTTTCAGCCGGAATCGTAGAATAGATTTTTCTAAGGCTTTCGGCGATTTTTTGTTCGCTTCCGCCTGGTAAATCTGTTCGACCGTAGGAATGATAAAAAACTGTGTCTCCCGAAAAAAGAACCTTTTTTGCTTCGTTATAAATGCAGATTGAACCTTCTGTGTGTCCCGGAGTGTGTATGATTTTCCATTCTTCAAGGGAATGTTTAAGTTCTGTGTTATCGGTTTTCATAAGTTCTGCAAGGTTTGTCTGCGCGGTGATTTTTACATCTGGATCAGGAAGATTATTCAAAAAACTGGTTTCTTCGTTTAAACCAAAATAATCCAGTGAATAGTTTTGCGCGGATGATGCATTTTGGCCGCACATAAAATAATCTTTTTCATGCACGGCAAGTGGTATATCTGGATATAAATCTTTTAGGATTCCTGTTCCCGCAATGTGGTCAAAGTGTCCGTGAGTAAGCAAAAAAAGAACGGGTTTAAGATTGTTGTTTTTAAGATAGGAAGAAATTTTCTGCTCGTCGTGTGTAAATCTGCAGGCTGCCGGGTCGATAACAATTACAAAGTTTTTACAGAGTTTTAAAATCCATGTGCTGACCTGAAATGGTCCAGTTGGAATGCATATAATATCGTTCATAATAAAAAAAATCGGCTTTTACAAATGAACTTGCAAAAGCCGATGTGATAAATTAGATTAATGCATTTTCTTCAGATGTTTCTGCTTCTGAAGAATAGTGTGGTGCTGCGAAAGCTTCGTTTGAAGATGCTTTTTCTGCTGCTGCGTATGCTGCTGCGTCTTCTGCTGCATCTGCATCAAAGTTTTCATCTGCTCCTTCTGCATCCTTCTGTTTTGAATAGCTTACAGAAAGGCTTCTACCGCGATATTCGTAGTTGTTCAATGCGCTGATTGCTTTTTCTGCATCTTCTGCAAAAAGCTGAACGAAAGAATAGTTTGCAAGAACGCGAATGTCGCCGATTCTGTCGCGGTCAAGACCTGCAGCTCCTACCAAAAGACCTACGAGGTCGCGTGGGAATACGCGGCGGTTTCTACCGATGCTGATAAAAATTGTTGCTGCTACGCTTGGGTCAATCTGTACGCGTGGGCGGCTCTGGCGTTCTTCTGTTGCTGTTTCTTCTGTATGTGTAAATGGTTTTCTTTCGCGAGCTGGTCGTTCTGAAAATGATTTTTTGTTTTCTCGGAATTCTTTGTTCGAACGGTATTTTCCGTGGAAATGTCGCATTTCGTTTTTAATCAAATATGCTGCAACATAAGAACGGAGTGTAAGAGGAACGTTCTTTTTGAAAACTTTTTTTAAATCATCTAAAACTTCAGGATTCTTTTCTGATTTGATTTTTTCTACTGTGTCCTGAAGAAATGCTGCAACTGATTCCATATCGATTTCTGTGTTTCGATTATACATAATAAAAACTCCTAAAATTAATTTTGGATTTTTGCTGAAAAACATGAGCCGGTTCTTTTAAAGCCAAGGCTTAATAAAGTGCTTTCCATAGAATCCGGAACAATTGATGTTAGCAATATCCACTCTTTTTTCTGGTCTCTTAAAACATTTTTGTGCTTTGATAAAAGTTCAGCACCAATGCCAAGACCTCTGAATTTTTCTTGAACATAAAAACTTGTCAAAACTACAATGTTGTCTGTTCTTTTTGAAATAGGCGCCGATGTTATGCAGCCTGCAAACTCTTCGTCGGGTGTACGGCATATAAGTCCGCTCTGATTTTTTGTTTCTCCGCTTTCAAAATTCTGAAGCCATAACTCAAGAATTGCGTTTCCCAACTGTTCGTCAATGCTGCTTTCGCTTGTGCCACTTGCTGCGTCATTAAAATAACTGGTCAGTTCTTTATAATCTTTTGAACTGTACTCTGAAAACTGAAAATCTTCTTCCAACAGGTTTTCATTATCTTCTGGTTCCTGTTCCAGTTTTTCCAGCCCCCAGACTTCCCGCAGCTGATTATACCAGTCGTTGATATACGAAAGCATTCTTTTGTTTTTGAATGAATGCCATAATTTTTCAACTTCCGGGTATTCTTTTAATTTGTTTTTAAAACTTCTGAAAACCCCCCTTCCTGAATGTAAAATGCGTTGCAGTTCATCTTTTGCAATCGGGGAATGCAAGGTGCTTACAAAGTCTTCCCTTAGTTCAAATCCCTGGGAAGATGACCATTCAGGTAAAGCATAAAAACTGTCTTCATCCACACTGACTTCTGAGGTGAGCGGTACAAGTTCCGGAATTTCTGCTCGGACTACAAAAGCCGCTTCCTGATTTTCAAGAGCCCGAAGAATTTCTTCTGCGAGTTTTTCAGTCAGTGTAAATACCATTTATTTTTCCAAATCTTCGCGTTTAGTTACGATTTTTGAAACAAGTCCGTATTCAACAGCTTCTTTCGCATCAAGCCAGTAGTCACGTTCTGTATCCTGTGTAACCTGTTCAACAGATTTTCCTGTCTGTTCGGCAATAATCTGATTCAAAATTGCCTTTGTTTTTTCCATTTCTTTTGCATGGATTTCAATGTCGGTTGCAACACCTCTCATTCCACTTGAAGGCTGATGGATAAGGTATCGGCTGTTTGGAAGAGCAACACGGTTTTTCTTATCTACAGAAAGAAGAATAAGAGCGGCTGCACTTGCAATTAATCCCATTCCAACAAGAACAACAGGAGCTTTGATAAAACGAATCATATCAAAGATTGCAAAGCCTGCGTCTACATCACCGCCAGGAGAATCGATGTACATGTAAATTGTTTTTTCATTGTCATCTGCTTCGAGTACTAAAAGCTGGCGAACGATTTTATCTGCCAAATCTTTATTGATTTCTCCAGAAAGAATAATCTGGCGGGTTTTCATGAATTTTTCTGTAAGAGGATCCGGCATCTCCGGCATTTTTTTCTTTTCGTCTTCTTCTGCAAAACGGATTTCTTTCATTCGTACGTCCATAAAAATTGAGGGTATGAAAGTCCTGAAAATTCAAGACTTAGTTAAAATATATCGAAAAATACTGTGATTTTCAATTAAAATAATGGCTAAAGCCCCTTTGCTTTTGCTTCGTCCCAGAATTTATCTTCTTCGGTAAGGTGAGCATTATCCATTGGAATTTCGTGTTCCTGCATTTTCTGCTCCACATAAGTGAACCTGCGGTAAAACTTCTGGTTTGTGCGGTTTAAAGCAGTTTCCGGGTCAACTCCCAGCTTTCTTGCATAGTTTACAACAGCGAACAAAAGGTCACCAACTTCTTCTTCCACATGAAGCTGAGCCGAATTCTGTTCTCCTTCTGCGTGAACTGTAAAAGCTTCGTGAGCTTTTTTGCCCAAATTGTCCAGGTTTTTTTTTGCTTCCTGTACTTCGCAAAGTTCTTCTTTTACTTTTTCAACTACCGGTCCCAGTTCGTTCCAGTCAAAGCCTTTTTTTGCAGCTTTTTTCTGAAGTTTGTAGGCGCGGAGCAATGGAGGAAAACCTTCCGGAACTTCATCAAGAATTGATGCTGATTTTCTGCCTTCAACATTTTCTTTGATTCTATCCCATTGATTCAAAACTTCTGCCGCGTTTTTTACGTCGGATTTTACTTCTGATTTTCCTTCGCTTTGAGGCCATACATGTGGATGGCGGCGGATAAGCTTGTCGGTGAGTTCATTTATTGAATCTGCAATTGAAAAATCTCCGCTCTGTTCGAACATGTAGGAAATCATCATTGTATTTAAAAGCACGTCGCCTAACTCTTCTTTTGCATGAACTGAATCCTGCTGGCTGATTGCGTCGATGGCTTCAAAGGTTTCTTCTATCAGGTCTCGGCGCATTGAAAGCGGTGTCTGATCCCTGTCCCATGGGCATCCACCCGGAGCCCGCAAGGTTTGAATTGTTTCTAAAAAGCGCCGAAAAGCGTTGACTGCGGCTTCGCGTTTGGTTAGGTCTGGAGTTTGTGAAATCATTTTTTTCCTCGTTTATGTATATGTAGTTTATTCCACAGCCAGTTTTTTCTTGCCCCATTCCTGAATGAATTTTGAAGGGTCTTTGCTGAACAGGACTTTTGCAAGAAGTGTTGCAGTCTGCGGGAAAATCTGGCTTAAAATTATTTCCTGGTCTTCGGTAAATTTTCCAAGAACATAGGATGCGATATCCCGGTCGGTTGGTTTTGTAAGTCCAAATCTAAGGCGCCAGAAATCTGCTGTACCGAATACCTGTTTTGTTGAGCGAAGTCCGTTGTGTCCGCCAAGGCCGCCGCTCCATTTAAGACTTACTGTTCCCAGCGGAAGCTCCAGTTCATCGTGAACTACAAGTGTTTCTTCCGGTTTGATTTTATAAAAATTTGCAATTTCGATTATGCTTTCGCCGGAAAGGTTCATATAAGTTTCAGGTTTTAAAAAGTAAACGCGGCTCATTTCTTCCGGAATAATAACCGGGCTTCCGTCTTTTTTTGCAAGGATTCCTGTTTCTGCACACCAGGCGGCAAGCTGTTCCGGTTCAATTGCAGCGTAATTTCCTTTGAACTTTGATTGCCAGCTTAATTTATTTGCAAAGGCCAGCGATGAAGCAAACTGCCATGCTACGTTGTGGCGTGTTTTTTCGTATTCTCTTCCGTAATTTCCCAAAAATGCAACAAGTTTAATCATGCCGCCATTATAGCAAAAATCATAGTTCTGGTCGAAGGGTTGTATTGTATGAGCACATGCTCTTTTGTATAATGAGCGCATGTTTGTTCTTGTTGTTCGCCAGCTTTTTATTATGCTTTTAATCGCCTTTTCAGGTTTTATTGTTACAAAGAATTTTGGTTTTGGTGAAAAGGAACAGAAATTTGTAAGCAAAATACTGACTTATTTTATAAATCCTTCGCTCATAATTGCACGATTTGACATGGATTTTAATTTTGAGCGTCTCAAGACTCTTGGAATCGTTATTTTTTTATCGATTGTGATTCATTTTGTAATGATTCTTGTTTCAATCCTTTTTATCCGAAAACGCACCCCGGTTGATTATGAATTTGCGGATATTGAACGCGTTGGAATTGTTTTTACAAACTGCGGTTTTATCGGAATTCCTCTTATTTCGGGAGTTTTCCCGGATTCAAATGGGGTTTTCTATCTTCTTGCATATATCGTCTGCTTCAACTTTTTGTTATGGACCTGCGGTTATTACATGCTTTGCGGAAAAATCAATTTTAAAAAGGTTATTACAAATCCAAATATACTTGCGCTGATTCTGGGGCTTTTGATTTTCTGTATGCCGGCCAGACTCCCTTCTGTTCTTGCTCAGACAGTTAATCATATTTCTTCAATGAATACAGGAATGGCGATGTTCCTTTTGGGAATGCTTTTTGTTACTTTTGGAAATTTTTCATATTGACTTTATGCTCTTTTGTGAAATTAATTTTTGAATTGCTATAATT
>CAMHIV010000033.1 GCA_946185185.1 uncultured Treponema sp.
TTACGTGTTGCTTCCTGAAGTGCAATAATTGTATCCGGATTGTAAAGGTGATCTTCTGCAGTAGGACCGCGGCGGAGCTTGTGGTTACCAACTGAATCAAGGTGTGTGTTTACAGTAAGTCCAAGAGGATCGAATGCCTGGTTGTGGTGATAGTTTACGTCTTCTTCAATTTCCTTAAGACCGATACCGCCAACACGGCTTACTGTATTTGTAAAGTATTCGTCGATTACTTCTTTTGAAATACCAACGGCTTCAAAAATCTGTGCTGACTGGTAAGACTGAACTGTAGAAATACCCATCTTTGCAGCAATTTTTACGATACCGCTGATGATTGCCTTATTAAAATCATCGATAGCTGTGTGGTAGTCCTTATCAAGAAGCTTCTGGTCGATAAGTTCTGCAATACATTCGTGTGCAAGATAAGGGTTGATTGCCCGGGCACCGTAACCCAAAGCCATTGCAGACATGTGAACGTCACGGATTTCTGCAGTTTCAAGGATGATTGAAACTGCAGTGCGCTTCTTTGTGCGGATAAGGTACTGTTCAACAGCACTTGTGGCAAGGAGAGAAGGAATTGCAACATGGTTTTCATCAACTCCGCGGTCGCTCAAAACAATGATGTTTGCACCGTCGTGATATTCACGGTCAATGTTTACAAAAAGATTATCAAGGGCAGCCTTAAGTGAAGTATTCTTAAAATACAAAAGTGAAACAGTTGCAACCTTAAATCCAGGCTTTTTCATGGCCTTGATTTTCATCATGTCTACGCCGGTAAGAATAGGATTATTGATTTCAAGAACGCAGCAGTTTTTAGAAGCCGGTTCAAGCATGTTTCCGTCTGTACCAAGATAAACAGTTGTATCAGTTACAATCTTTTCACGAAGACTGTCGATTGGAGGGTTTGTAACCTGGGCAAAAAGCTGCTTAAAGTATGAATAAAGCGGTGGATGTTTTTCGCTCATAACAGCTAAAGGTGTATCTACACCCATGGCGCCAGTAGGTTCAATGCCGTTTTTAGCCATCGGAAGAACCATTTCATTTACATCTTCATAGTTCCAGCCGAATGCACGGTACATTCTGTCACGTTCTTCCTGAGTGTAAACTGGAATCTTTTTATTTGGAATTGCAAGGTCAGAAAGATGAACAAGATTCATATCAAGCCATTCACCGTATGGATAAAGACCTGAATATTCCTTTTTACATTCTTCATCGCTAATGATTTTTTTCTGAACTGTATCAACCAAAAGAATGCGACCAGGCATAAGACGGCTTTTCTTTTCGATATTGCTTTCAGGAATATCAAGAACACCTACTTCAGAAGAAAGAATAAGCATTCCGTCTTTTGTAATGTAATAGCGGCTTGGGCGGAGTCCGTTACGGTCAAGGGTTGCACCAAGAACATCACCGTCACTGAAAAGGATTGCAGCAGGTCCGTCCCAAGGTTCCATCATTGTAGCCCAGTAGTGGTAGAAGTCCTTTTTCTGCTGATTCATTGTAGAATCATGTTTCCATGGTTCTGGAATACAGGTCATAACTGCAAGAGGAAGAGGCATACCGTTCATTACAAGGAATTCAAGGGTATTATCAAGCATTGCTGAATCCGAACCGGTTGTATCAACTGCAGGAAGAACCTTCTTCATGTCATCGTCTTTCATAACAGTTGAAGCAAGGGTTTCTTCACGGGCAAGCATACGGTCAACATTACCGCGGATTGTATTGATTTCACCGTTGTGAGCTATAAAGCGGTTAGGATGAGCACGCATCCAGCTTGGCTGAGTATTTGTACTGAATCGAGAGTGAACGATTGCAAGAGCAGAAACATATTCAGGACTCTGAAGGTCGTTGTAGAATGTACGAAGCTGCTGTACAAGGAACATTCCCTTATAAACGATTGTACGGCTTGAAAGTGAAGCAACATATGTATCAAGGTGAGAATGTTCAAACTGACGGCGGAGAATATATAACTTGCGGTCAAAATCAAGACCTTTAGCGCAGTCAGAAGGGCGTTCAATAAAACACTGCATGATGCAAGGCATACAGTCCTTTGCTTTCTGTCCAAGAACCTTTTCATTAACAGGAACATCACGCCAGCCTAAGAATTTCATGCCTTCTTTTGAAGTTAAGGTTTCAACCATCTTCTGGGCTTTGGCACGAATAAACTTATCCTGAGGGAAAAAGAACATACCTACACCATAATCACGCTCAGAACCAAGTTTAATTCCAATATTTTCACAGGCCTTTTTAAAGAACTGATGAGAAACCTGCAAAAGGATTCCAACACCGTCACCTGTTTCCCCAGTTGCATCCTTACCGGCACGATGTTCAAGCTTTTCAACAATTGTAAGCGCATTGTCTACAATCTGACGCGAAGCATGCCCGTCGATATTAACAACCGCACCAATACCACAGTTGTCATGTTCAAAGGACGGATCATACAAAGTCTTTTCCATAAGTAACCCCTCAAATCAAAAATGCATAAAAAAAGGAGATGCAGACAATAAGGGCGTACCTTTTGTCTGCATCTCCTTTGATGCTGAAATTATGCTATAGATTTGAGAAAAAATTGTCAATAAGAAAATGTAGATTGATTTCTTTAATTTTGATAAAATGAAAATCGTGACAGGTGAAAACAAAGCATTTTTAACGACACAAATTATCACTTATCTCGGAAACAAACGAACCCTGATCGGAAATATAGAAAAAGAAGTTGAAGAAATCGCCCTGAAACTAAGAAAAGAAAAACTTGTCTGCGCCGATTTTTTTTCAGGTTCCGGAATTGTTGCAAGAATGCTTAAATCTCACTCTTCTAAATTGATTGTAAATGATTTGGAAAATTATTCTTCCATACTGAACAGCTGCTATCTTACAAATCAAAATGATTACCCGGCGAAAAAATGTTCTGAAATCCGGGAAGAAATATTAAAAATCACCGAAAAACATAAATATCCCGGGATAATTTCTAATTTTTACGCCCCTCAGGACGATCAGAATATAAAAGCCGGCGAACGGGTATTTTACACCCGGGAAAACGCACAGCTTTTAGACACCTACAGAAAACTTATAGACGACCTGATTACTGACGAACCATTAAAGAGATTCTTTCTGGCACCCCTGCTTACAGAAGCTTCCGTTCATGTAAATACAAGCGGAGTTTTCAAAGGCTTTTACAAAGACAAAAACACCGGAATCGGCTGCTTTGGAGCCAGCGGAAAAAACGCTCTTTCACGGATTATCGGGAAAATTGAACTTAAAGAACCGGTGTTCAGCAATTATGAATCCGAAGTGGAAATCTTTCAAAAAGACGCCATCGCACTTTCAAAAGAATTGAAAAATCTGGATATTGCCTATCTGGATCCACCTTACAACCAGCATCCCTATGGTTCAAACTATTTTATGCTGAATCTGATTCTTAAAAACAAACTGGACGTAGAAACCAGCAAAGTGAGTGGCATCACCAAGGGCTGGAACCGTTCGGCATTTAACAAACCTTACCTCGCATTCGATTCAATGGAAGAAATTATTTCAAATCTTTCTGCAAAATATGCAATAATTTCTTACAATTCTGAAGGTTTTATCTCTTTTGAAGAAATGTCAAATATGCTGAAAAAGTATGGAAAATTAAAAACCGTAGAAATCGCCTACAACACTTTCCGCGGAAGCAGAAATCTGAAAAACCGCGGCATTCACGTTTCGGAATATCTTTTTATCCTGGAAAAATAAAAGGCACTCCACGAGGGAATGCCTTTTAGCAAGAAGCCGCCTGCCGGCGACTTCACAAAAAAGTAAAGCTAAAAAATTGCTGTCGCAATTTTTCTTAACGCTTTGCTATTTATCAACAGCCGCTTCCCAGCGACTTCACTTAAGTCTGAAATCCCTAAATCAACCCTGACGGCTTGATTTTTAACGGGATTTGCGATTCATCAAGAAGCCGCCTGCCGGCGACTTCACTTAAGTCTGAAATCCCTAAATCAACCCTGACGGCTTGATTTTTAACGGGATTTGCGATTCATCAAGAAGCCGCCTGCCGGCGACTTCACTCATCTTACCACTTAACTTCAATCACGTCGCAGATGTTCTTTTCGCCTTCTTCCATGCTGAAGAATTTTGCTTTTTCCATATTTGGAACAACGTTGATTGTGTCGCCAAGACGGAATTCGGCATTAGCGTTTGTTTTTGCGATGAGCTGCTGGCCTTTGTTAGAAACAAGGTAAAGATGTGTTTCGGCACCGAGTGGTTCCTTGTTTACAATCTTCATCTGCATATTGTCTTTTCCAACCGGCTTGTCAGAGTACTGAACATCTTCTGGGCGGATACCAAATGAAACTTCTTTGCCGATGTAGTCTTTAAGACATGCAGCCTGAGCTTCTGTTGGAGCGATTTCGAATGAACCTTCGTCACAAACGATTTTTCCACCGCGTTCAAGAACTTTTACAGTAAGGAAGTTCATTGGAGGTGTACCAATAAAGCCAGCAACGAACTTATTGATTGGATTGTTGTACAAGTACAATGGAGCACCAATCTGCTGAACGAAACCGTCCTTCATTACAACGATTTTTGTACCAAGAGTCATAGCCTCTGTCTGGTCATGAGTTACATAAATCATTGTCTTCTGCTGAGTGTTGTGAAGGTTTGCGATTTCTGCACGCATTGTTACGCGGAGTTTTGCATCAAGGTTAGAAAGAGGTTCGTCGAACAAGAATACTTTTGGTTCACGAACGATTGCGCGACCTACGGCAACACGCTGGCGCTGTCCACCAGAAAGAGCCTTTGGTTTGCGGTTAAGATACTGTGTAAGACCAAGCTGTTTTGCAGCTTCTTTTACTTTGCGGTCGATTTCAGCTTTATCAACTTTGCGGAGCTTAAGTCCAAATGCCATGTTGTCATAAACAGACATATGTGGATAAAGAGCATAGTTCTGGAATACCATGGCGATATCACGATCCTTTGGTGGAACATCGTTCATTTCGATACCGTCGATGTAAAGTTTACCTTCTGAAATTTCTTCCAATCCGGCAATCATACGGAGTGTAGTTGATTTACCACATCCTGAAGGACCTACGAAAACGCAGAATTCCTTGTCTTCAATTGTAATGTTTGCATTTGTTACAGCACGAACATTACCGTCATAATCTTTGCAGATGCCTTTAAGCTCTACTTTTGCCATTCTTCTGGCCTCCTTATTATGGAACTTTCGTTCCTTTTGGCGCAAAGCAATTACCTTGCACAGGGTTATATTATTGACTCAATTTTAAACGCAAACGCAGATACTGTCAAACAGATTCTTTATAAGCAGGAACCTGAACGATATTTTTTACTTTTTTCAAGTTTTTGACGGTTTTTCACTAGACACATTTTAAACAATTAGTATAACCTTAAACCATCTTAGGCGTACTGTATGAACGACCACAAAAGGTAAGGATGGAATCTTATGAAATTATCAAGACTCTTTACTGCCCTTGTATCTACAGCATTGATTTTATTCATGCACACTGCATGTAACACAGGATCTGGATCTGATAATACAGAACTCATTAAAGCCCTGATAAAACAGGAAGAAACGAAACATTTATATTCCTATGCTGGCGATCAAAATTATATCAGTGATCACAATGCAGACATTTCTGATGCCGTAAACCAGTCAACTGGACTTGAAAATGACTGGTGGAAGCGTACATCTTTCTATCACATCTGGATGAAGAATTTTTACGATTCTGACGGAGACGAATGCGGTGATTTTAATGGAGTTAAAGCAAAACTCGACTATATTCAGAACGAAATCGGATGCGATGGAATCTGGCTTAGCCCTATTTTTGAATGTTCGTACAAAGGAAAAGGCGAATACGTAAACATGCATGGCTACGACACTGTTGACTATTATGCTGTAAATAATTACTTCGGAACAGAAGAAGACCTTATCGACCTCATCAATGAATGCCACGCGCGGGGAATGAAGATAATATTTGACTATGTTCCAAATCATACAAGTTCAAACAGCGGCTGGTTCAAAGATTCTGCAAGTGGAACTGCAAAAACAAACTGGTATCTATGGAATTCTACACAGTTGAACTGGGACAACGGCATGTCAGAAGGAAACTGGCACTATAATAATGACAAAAGCGCATACTATTATGGAGCCTTTGGTTCTGGAATGCCGGACTTGAACTTCAGAAACTATGAAGTCCGCGAAGAAATGAAAAATGTTGCCCGTTACTGGCTGAACAAAGGTTTTGACGGTATCCGCGTTGATGCAGTTCGTTATCTCATCGAAACTAGTTCTTCCCGCTGTGACACAAGTGAATCACACGAATGGTTCAAAGAACTTAGAGCAGAACTTGATAAATACCCTTCTCCAAAATACATGATGGCTGAAGCCTGGATTCAGGGAGACCGTTCTACTTTTGAAAAATATCTTGGTAATGAAGATGAATTCCACGCTCTTCTTGACTTTGACCAGGGTATTCAGTGTACAGAATCTGTAAAAAATCAGACAAATAAAATTACAGCCTCTTTGTATCCTAACAAAAGTTCAAATACAGGCTTTGCAACATTTATCACAAACCACGACAATTACAACGACCGCCTCGGAACAATCTTCACCGGCGACGAAAAATTGATGAAGCTTGCAACTTCACTTTCACTTCTCCGCCCTACAATTCCAGTAATTTATTATGGAACAGAAATCGGAATGAAGCAGCTTAACGTTTCAGGAGATGCAAGATTGCGCGGAAAATTTGACTGGGATCTTGCATCAACAGAAGCCGCAACTGCAAATTCTCTATTGAAATGTAATAAGGCAATCAACACCCTTAGAAAAAATCATTCAGAAGTATTTGCAAACGGAAAAGTAACAAATCTTACTACTTCAAACTCGAAAATTCTTGCATACACAATCAGCACAGGAAGCGAAAAACTACTCTGCATCTTCAACTTAGGACGCTCATCTGTAGCAAGTGTAACTATAGGCGGTTGTTCTTCTTTCTCATCAATTACACCATTAATCGGAGATACAGAAGCACCTGTACCTGTCTATGAAGGCTCTGGTACATCAATAAAAAACATTGCTCCATGCGCTTTCAGAGTTTATTCATTGGATGGAACAACAGAATCAAGTTATTTTGACGACGAAACCTATATAACCGACAGTACATACACACAGCAGAATAATGGTTCTGTAATATATAAAGTTTATAATGCTATGTACATTCGGGGAACTTTTAACAATTGGGGTGCAAACCAAATGACAAAAAATGGGGATTGGTTTGAAATCAACCTTACATTCAGCACCTCACAAACAATTGAATTCAAATTCTGTAGTTCGGCAACCGACTGGTCTGAAAACTGGGGAAACGAAGAAGGCAAAAATATTATATTAACAGTTTCTGCCGGAACCTATACAATCAGATTCTCTCCAAGTCTTGCAAGATGGGAATCGACAAAACTATAAACTAATAATTAAAACACCGGATCTTATGCCCGCCAGAAATATTTCGGAATTCCGGAAGTTTCTGACGGCACTGTTCGGTTGCTTTTGGACACCTGTAAGCAAAAGGACAACAATTTTCCCTTTCCAGCGTAGTCTTTACTTCAAGCGCTGATTCTGAAATCAGATTTTTTGCACCTTCAAACAAAAGTTTTGTATACGGATGCAACGCTTCCTTGTAAAGATTTGCAGCAGGTGCTTCTTCTACAAGAACACCCCGATACATTACGCCGATTGTATCGCAAAAATAGCAGGCAACCTTCAAATCGTGAGTGATAAAAAGAAAACTCAAATTACGCTTTTCACGCAAATCAAGCAAAAGATTAATTATCTGCCCCTGAATCGAAACATCCAGAGCAGAAACAACCTCATCACAAATCAATAGCTCAGGATTCATAATAAGACCGCGTGCAATAGAAATTCGCTGTCTCTGCCCTCCTGAAAATTCTGCAGGTCGCCGATTTAAATCTTCCGGACTCAAGCCAACTTCCTGAATTATTTTTTCGCATAGTGCCCGGGCATTTTCTTTACCATTCCACTTTGAAGAATATTTCAGCCCGGAAGTCAGCACATCAAAAACAGAAAGTCGTGGATTTAATGATCGGGCAGGATCCTGGAAAACATACTTAACACTTTCCCGATAGCGGTGAAGTTCTTTTTTAGAAAGACTTTCCACATTAACCCCGGAAGCATTATCACCAGGAAAATATTTTATTTCTCCGCCCGTCTGGCGATACATTTGAATCAAAAGACGAGCAGTAGTTGTTTTTCCACATCCAGATTCACCGACAATTCCGTAAGTTTCTCCGCGCCGGATTTCAAAGCTCACGTCATTTACTGCATATACAGTTTTTTTATTCTTCGCAAAAAATCCGGCTTCAAGATTAAATTGCATAGAAAGATGAGAAACCTGAATCAGCGGTGAATTCTGAATGCTCATATTTACCTACCTGTAAGAGACTGTTTCAGAAAGAGGTTTTCGCAAATTGTGATTTGGAAGAGGACCTGCTCCTTCTGCGGCAAAACCTAAATCCAAAAGCATAAGAATTTCTTCATCTTCCGGAAGTTCCAGAAGCTGTTCTGCCTTTTCCGGATTAAAATTATTCAGCCAACAGCTGTCAACGCCGGCATTATAAGCGGCAAGCATCAGCTGTGTTGCAACGATTGCAGCATCTTCAACTCCTGAAGTACGGCTTGACCCCGGATATGTGAAAACATTCTCTTTATTGAAGGCAACAGCAAGAACCACCGGCGCATTGTATCGGCACGGTGTAATCGCATCAACTTTTTCAAGAGCCTCTTTAGATTGAAGAACGTAAATGTGCTGTTCCTGCAAATTTTTTGCAGTAGGAGCGAGACGGCCAGCTTCAAGGATAGCCTCAATCTGCTCCTTTGAAGGAATCTTATCTCCATACTTTTTGCATGAATACCTGTTTTTTATAACTTCTGTAAAATCCATATATTACTCCTAAAACAAATTATGTATCAGCCGGTAAGCTACGGAACCGGGTTTTGGCGTTTCAAGCTTATCACCGGGTTTGAACCACACGGCTTCTGCAATTTCTTCTTTCTGAAGTTTTAGTTCCCCACTTTCGTAATCTGCGGTAAAGGCAAGCATAAGCTGATCCGGATACGGCCACCCCTGACTTCCTTTATACTGAAGATTTTTTATTTTTAAACCAGTTTCCTCAAAAACTTCCCGGTACACAGCCTGTTCTGCAGACTCCCCTGCTTCCATAAAACCTGCAATGCAGGCAAAGGTATTTTGATTTCTGTAAGTGTGGCGAACAAGAAGCATTTCTTCTCCACGGCGCACAAGGACTATTACGCAGGGTTCAATCCTTGGAAAATAGATTTTTTTGCAATCCGGGCATTCTTTTGCAGAAAACTTTGTACTGTCAAAAAGCGCCGAACCACAAGAAGCGCAGAATATATTTACTTTACGCCATTCAATAATCGCTCGGGAACGGGCTGCAAGAAATCCTGATTTTTCATCGTTTTCTGCAAAAAACTGGCGCAAAGGAATCTTTTCAAAACCTTCCGGAACATTTTCAGAATCCGAAAAATCCAGAACACAAATCGAAAAATTATCTTCAAAGAAAAAATCCGAATCTGGCGAAAGCCTTCTTAAAAAAAGAATATCATCGTAATTTAAAGGAATCCCGCCCGACTTTAAAACTAAGTCTTTTTCCGAAACGGCAAAACACGAGGAAGTTTTTATATTGCATGGATTCGATATAAACGGCATTACTTAGTCCAAAGAAAAGCTTTCAGGAAGAAGCTCACCCAAAGTCATTGTTTTTAATTCGCCTTTACCGTTTATCATAATTACTTTAAAGTCTTTACTGCAGAATTCCGCAAGAACCTGCCTGCAGACACCGCAAGGGGAACAAAAATCCTTTACAATTCCATCTGCACCGCCGGCAATTGCAATCGCTTCAAATTCACGGACACCTTCGCTCACTGCCTTGAACACGGCAGTTCTTTCAGCACAGTTGGACGGCCCATAAGCAGCATTTTCAACATTACAGCCGGTGAAAACCGTACCGTTTTTTGCAAGAAGCGCAGCTCCCACATGAAAATGAGAATAAGGCGCATAAGAAAAGTTCATCATTTCAACAGCTTTTTCAGCAAGCAATCTATCATTCATAGCCGCACTCCTTTAATCCGAAAGAAGCTTTTTTATTTCTTCCAGAATTTGTTCCGGTTCAGGTAATTTTCCTTTACCAGTATCACCGCAGGCCAAATGACCTTCTGAAGGCTCGCAGACATACATTCCGTAATGCCGACATTTTTCGATATTGTCCTGTGTGATTGGATTTTCGAACATAGCTGTATTCATTGCAGGAAAAATCATTTTTTTACAGCGGCTTGCAAGGAAAGTTGTAGTAAGCATATCATCGCAAAGCCCGTTTGCAACTTTTGCAATCACATTGGCAGTTGCCGGCGCAATTACAAAAAGATCTGCCTTTTTTGCAATCGAAACGTGATTCACATTAAATTCAAAATTCCGGTCAAAAGTGTCTACGTAACACTTACGACCGGAAAGAGTTTCAAAAGTAATCGGATTTATGATATTTGTGGCGTTTTTTGTCATCACGACTTCAAGTTCAGCTCCATTTTTTACAAGAAGACTGGCAAGACTTGCAGCCTTATATGCCGCAATGCTCCCCGAAACGCCAAGAATAATATTTTTTCCTTTCAACATGCTTTTTAGTTTACAGCATTTTTTATATTTTTAACACAGTATTTTTAAACGGGAAACAATTTTACAAATTAAGAAAATAACAATATCCAGCATTACTATCGTGGAACCTACAGGTGTTCCTGCGAGTATCGAGGAAAGAATCCCTACAATTGTTCCAAAAACTGAAATTGAGGCAGACGAAATAACTACACTGCGAAAACTTTTAAAAATCAGCATGGAAGAAATCGCAGGAAAAATTATCAGCGCAGAAATCAAAAGCGAGCCCACTAGATTCATAGCAAGAACGATAATTACGGCAATTACAACCGCCATTATCACATTCAAAAGTCGTGTATGAATTCCGCAGGCAAATGCAAAATCTTCATCAAAGGTAATCGCAAAAATCCGGTTGTAAAACAAGATGAAAAACAAAATCACCAGGGAAGAAAAAATCACGCAGATGAGCATATCCGTTTTAGTAAGAGTCAGAATCAAAGTAGAGCCAAAAAGTGTGCTGCAAACATCGCCTGAAAGATTTGCCGGCGGAGAAAAAAGATTCATCAGAAAATATCCAAAAGCAAGTGCGCCCACAGACAGCATGGCAACAGATGCATCTCCCTTTATTTTGGATTTTTCCTTTGCACACAAAATAAAAACAGCACACGTAACCGTAGCAGGAAGAACAAAAATCGTACTGCTTACAAGTTTTAAAACGGAAGCTACAGCCATAGCTCCAAACGCGGTATGAGAAAGCCCGTCTCCGATGTATGAAAACCTTTTTAGAACTAAAGTTACCCCTAAAAGAGAAGAAGCAAGCGCAATCATTATCCCTGCAAAAAATGCATATTGAACAAAAGAAAAAGCAAAATAAGTTTTTAAAGTTTCAAAGGCTTCCATAATTTTTCCTTCCCCAGATTTGCTCCTTGAATACAAGATTTGCTTTCAAGGAGCTATTTTTTATCAGTTATTTAAGCGCTTTTTTCAGCACTTCAAGATTGTTTTTCATTGCAGAAAGATAATTTCTTCCTCCGGCAATTTCTTTTTGAGTTACAGACTGAAGGGAATCCATTTCAAGAATTTCCTGATTTTTATCCTTTGTAGAAGCAACAATAGTCTTCGCAATTTTTTTATCGCTTTTTTCGATGGTGATAACTGCATTCAAACCAAGTTCATCAAGTTTTTTTGCAAGAAAAGCGATTGTTTCAAAGCTTGCTTCCGATTCTGCACTGCAACCAACGAAGGCAGCAAAATAGTTTAATTTGTAATCGTCAGTAAGATAACGGAACGGATAACGGTCACCAAAAAGAACAGTTTTCTTTGCAGAATCACGAACTACTTTTTCAAATTCTGCGTCAAGGTCTGCAAGTTGTTTTACATAAGAAGCTGTATTATTTTTGTAGTGACTGGCATTTTCAGAATCCAGCTGCATAATTTCAACAGAAATCGCATTTGTAAGTTCAATTGCATTTTTTACAGAAAGCCACACATGTTCGTCATATTCAACTTCTTCATGATGATGGCCGATTAATTCGTCAACAATATCTTCACCAGAAAGAGATGCCGGATAATAAGTTGGGAAATGAACACCGTCCCACAAAACTTCTTCAAAAGATTCATTGCTTTCGTAAAAATGGAAATGTTCCGGTACAGCTGGTTCGAAATTGTGGTCACTGAAAATTATGTATTTTGCAGCCTTATCTGAACCACTTTTCTTTTCAAACTTGAATTTTGCCTGACTTCTTCCATCGTCGCGGATTCTAAAAGCAGAACCAGCATATTCATACTTAGCCCTGTAGCTTCCATTTTTTGTAACATATTCGATATAAGGAGCCTTGATTTTTATTGTAAGTTCATCGGTAACATAGGCTTTTGTATACTTTTCCTTGTAATCTGCAGAAGTCATTTTTTCATCGTTTTCGGCCTTGTGTTCCCAAACTTCATCGAGTTCACCGCTCAAAAGATAAGGATAAGTTGACTGCCATTCGCCGTTCCATTCTTTTAAACTTCTCGCTTTTACATCGGCTTCAGAAAAACTTTCGTTGTGTTCATGACTGTGCTCGTGTTCATGTTCATCTTCAGCCTGCATTCCTTCTACAACTTCTTCTTCACGAACCTTATCACCAAGAACTTCAAGCATATTTACAACTTTCATGTTCTTGTTTTTCGCATTTTTTACAGCCTTTTCTACCCATTCATCACTTTCGCCGCCAACATAAATCAAAAGATCACAGGTTGAAATGCGCGCAACATCACGAACAGAAGGCTGATAGCTGTGAAGGTCTGTTCCATTATTCTGAAGCAGAACAACATTGAAGTTCGATGCATTGCGTCCCAAAATATTCATTACCCAGTCGTATTCCGGATAAGTTACACACACGATAGACTTTTTTGCAGCAAAAGCATTAGAACAAAGTATGAAGCACACTGCAAATACAAATGATTTAATAATATTTTTCATATTTTCCTTCTATAAATTAATTAAGCAAGACACTGTTCAAGACGTGAAACGATTTTTGCCTTGTCGTAATTCTTTCCGATAAACACAATCTGATTGATTCTGTCGCCGTATTCCGGATCCCAGTTTTTTCTGAGTTCTTCATCTTCTTCCAGATACTGCTTTTTGATTTTTTCATCCAAAGCGTCGATCCAGTAAGAAACTGCCATTACAGAAGAATTCCTGCCGGCCTGTTCAAAAAGAAGAACATCCTGCGGGCGGTCCTTGAACCAGATATAACCTTTTGCGCGGATAAGTTCCTTTGGAAAATCTTCGCTGATAAAGTTCATGAATTTTTCCTGATCAAAAGGTTTTTTGTATTCATAAGAAAAACTTGAAATACCGTATTCGTCGGTAAAGCCACGGTTTGTATCTGTAAGCGAATTAATTGCTTTCTGAATTGCAGAGGAAGAATCTACCATTTCATAATTGAATTTCTGAGTAGATGTAATGCGGTCGATTTCTACCTTTCCTTGTACAGACTGAATGATTTCTGCTTTCGGCTGGAAATCACGGATAATCTTGATTACTTCTGCAATCTGATTTTCATCAAGCAGGTCAACCTTATTCAAAATAATTGTATTGCAGAATTCAATCTGGTCTACGATTAAAGTTGTAATATCATTTGAAGAAAGATTGTTTGCATCCTTTTCATCGTAATTTACAAGGTCAGTCATGAATTCACGATAAATAC
>CAMHIV010000034.1 GCA_946185185.1 uncultured Treponema sp.
AAACAGCCTGATACTTTAATATAAAAATTGACTAAAGATCTAGTTCTTCAAGTGTTTCTTTATCAGTGTCTGGTACTGAATTTTTGTAGCTGATTACGCCCCATACAGCGTTCTGACGGTTTGTAGGAACTGTAAGAACTACATGGTGGAATTCACCATCTTTCTTTACAACTGTAAGGAAAGATTTGAGCTTTCCGTGGCCAAGGCTTCGAATCTTCAATTTTCTTGGATTTTCAACATCACCGCGTGACCATTTCTTAGGGATTACAGTCTGTCCAACTCCAATCTTGTTTTTCTGGTAGATAACTACATATGCTTCTCTTGAATCGAGAATTTTAAGAATTGGCACATTTGTATAAGAAATGCTGGACCAGTTATCCTCACTTGATTCATTATATGCTACTGGTTTTGCAGAAATTGAAACAATTGCCGTAATTGCAACCAATAAAGAAAGAATGAGTTTTTTCATATTTTTCTCCCGTATCTGCCGTATGCTAGATTAATCCGAGCATTATGGCTTTTATTGTGTGTTTTCTGTTCTCAGCTTCATCCCATACACGGCTTGCTGAGCTTTCAAATACTTCTTCTGTAACTTCCTGTCCTTTTACAGCAGGCAGACAATGAAGGAATATTGTATTTTTCTTTCCAGTTGCTTCCATGAGTTTGGAATTAACCTGGTAAGGAGAAAGCAGTTTTACCCTCTGTTCCTTGAGAGCTTCTTCTCCCATAGAAACCCATACATCGGTGTAAAGTGCATCTGCTCCTTTTACAACATCCATTGTATCACTGATTTGAATTTTTGCACCTGATTTTTCTGCAAAAGGCTTACAAATTGCTTTTATTTCTTCGTCCGGGAAAAGTTCCTTTGGACTGTAGATTGAAAAATTGATTCCCATTTTTGCAGAAATCAGCATCATTGAGCGGGCTACGTTATTTCGGCCGTCTCCGCAGAATGCCCAGCTTAACCCCTTGAGTGTTCCAAATGATTCTTTTAGTGTCATTATATCGGCAAGAGCCTGTGTCGGATGGAATTCATCGGTAAGTCCGTTGATTACAGGGATTCCTGAATATTTTGCAAGTTCTTCTACGTGGCTCTGTTTGAATCCTCGGAATTCAATTGCACTGAACATTCTTCCTAAAACCCGGGCTGTATCTTTTACAGATTCTTTTCCTCCTAGCTGAATATCATCTGTCGACATAAATACCGGGTGACCGCCTTCTTCTCCGAAAGCTGTTTCAAAAGAAGAGCGGGTGCGTGTAGAACGTTTTTCAAAAATGAGAGCGATAGTTTTTCCCAGAAAACGCTGGTGGATTTCGCCGCGGTGAGCTTCTGCTTTTACTTGAATTGCAAGATTTAATAATGTTTCTATTTCTTCAGGTGTCCAATCTATCCAGTTAAGAAGTGAACGACCTTTAAAAGGTGCTTTAAATGTTTCCATAATAGTAGAATAATAATTATTTTTTGATATGTAGTAAAGGGGAGGCGGTTAAAAAGAAAAGACCTGAATAAATCAGGTCTTTTTAGCGATGATGGGGCTTGAACCTATGACCTACCGGATATGAGCCGGGTGCTCTACCAGCTGAGCTACATCGCCATTTGATGTTTGAAAATATATCAAAATCATTTTCTTGTGTCAATAAGTAAATTGTTCATTTGTAAAAAAAAATGTTTTTTTTATGGAAATTATGCTCTAGCGAATTGATGTGTTTTTTATAATTTTTTGAGCCTCTCTTAAAAGCTCTTTTTCTTCGTTTTCTGTGTACGGGTTTATTGTTTCGTAAAAATGGTCCAGGCAGTTTTCGTTTTTAAAAGAGGCTAGAAACCATGCTGCATTTTCCGGAAGCAGTTTTGAAATATTCTGTATGTCTTCAAGTTTTACCAGCGGCGGTACTAAAACTGTCCTGAATTCCCGTTCTTTCGGGGGAAGTTCTGAAAGAATGCTTATTGATTTGCAGATTTTATTTTCAAGTTCCCTGTTGATTTTTTTACTTCCAAGCAATACTGAATAATTCTGCGGTGAAGTTTTTATATCCATGGCAATGTAATCAGGTTTTGTATCCGGATTTTTAATCAGTTCTGAAAGTTTTTCCGGAAGTGTTCCATTTGTATCAAGCTTTATTTTATATCCAAGGCTCTTTGCTTTTTCTATTATTTCTTTAAGCCCCGGAAAAAGCAGTGCCTCGCCGCCCGAAAGAACAAGTCCTGAAAGAACATTTTTTCGTTTTTCAAGGTGAGAGTATAATTCGCTTACAGAAACTGCTTCTTCTTTTTCTGAATTGTTTACTAAATCGGTGTTGTAGCAGTAAGGACAGCGCAGATTGCAGCCGTATAAAAAAAATGCACTGGCAAGGCGTCCCGGGTAATCAACCAGTGTGGTTTTTACCAGATATCCAGCCGGTGCATCTTTGTCGAATTGCATTTTTTTATGCTCCAACAGCTACTTTTTCAAAGATAACAGAAAGTTCTTCAACGCTGTGAGCTCTGGCTTTTTCGTTTCCGTTTGTATCATAAAGAATTACGGTTGGAGAGGCGAAAACGCCTTTTTCTGCAGCTTCCAGAAGACCATCTTCTGTGTCTACATCAATATTTTTTCCGGAAAGGGAAACTCCTTTCATAAATTCCTTTACAGGAGGACAGTTCGGGCAAGTTTTTCTGGTGAAAAGTTCATAGTAGCCTTCGTCTGACATTTCGACTTCTGGATATGTATTTTCCTGTGCAGCAGGAGATTCTTCTTTGATTTCGTAAGTGCAGGTCTGATCCTGTGTTCTTAATGTGTAAGAAGTTGTTTCTGTGTTTTCCACATCAAAAAGTTTTCTGTGATTAAATTCGTCGCGCTTTCCGCTGTTCCAGTTTCGTACTGCACGGTAATAGCCAACGATTCTTGCATAAACTTCTGTTTCTGTTCCCTGAACAGAAGCAAGTTCTGCCTGTGTCTTAGAAATTTCTTCTTCGATTTCCTGTAAAGTTCTGCCCATAATTTTCCCCCTACTTTTAGTAATCCCTACATCTTGAATTTAGTGACACGTTTAAAACATGTCAATGAATTCACTGGGAGTTTTTTAAAAGTTCTTCCTTTTCTTTTTCGAGTTCTGCAAGTCGTTTCTTTAGCTTTTCTGTTTTTTCGGACTTGCACTTAGGACATTCAAAGTGCTCGCCGGCAATGTAACCGTGAATAGGGCAGATTGAATATGTCGGCGAAATTGTAAGGTAAGGAATTCTGTAGTTTGTAAAAACTGAGCGGATCAAATCCCGGGTTGCCTTCCAGTCTTTTATCTGTTCACCTATGTATGTATGGAAAACTGTTCCGCCTGTGTAACGGGTCTGAAGGCTTTCCTGGTGATCAAGGGCTTCAAAAATATCACTTGTATAGTCGATAGGAAGCTGACTTGAATTTGTGTAATAAGGTTCTTCCGTTCCGGAGGTAATTATGTCCGGGAACTGGGCCTTGTCATGCTTTGCAAGTCTGTAAGAGGTGCTTTCTGCAGGTGTTGCTTCAAGATTAAAAAGTTCCCCGGTTTCTTCCTGGTAATTCTGAAGACGGTTACGCATGTAATCCAAAACCTTTTCTGCAAATTTTTTACCTTTCGGATCTGCAATGTTTACGCCTAAAAAGTTAAGGCAGCATTCGTTCATGCCGCAGAGTCCGATTGTATTGAAGTGGTTTGAAAGGGTTTTTAGATAGCGTTTTGTGTACGGAAAAAGTCCGCCGTCGTACAGTTTCTGTATAACCTTGCGTTTTGTGCAGAGGGAATCACGGGCCAAATCCATAAGATAGTCCAGACGTTTGAAAAACTGGTTTTCGTCTTCGGAAAGATAACCAATCTGCGGCAGGTTGATGGTAACTACTCCAAGTGATCCGGTAAATTCGTCTGAACCGAAAAGTCCTCCGCCTCGTTTTCTTAGTTCACGTTTATCAAGACGTAAACGGCAGCACATTGAGCGTACATCACTTGGATCCAGGTCTGAATTTATGAAATTCTGAAAATATGGAGTTCCGTATTGCCCCGTCATTTCAAAAAGCAGCTTTGCATTTTCGCTTTCCCAGTTGAAATCCCGGGTGATATTGTAGGTTGGAATAGGGTAGCCGAAACCGCGTCCGTCCGAGTCACCTTCGAGCATAATTTCGATGAAATGTCGGTTTATCATGTCCATTTCTTTCTGGCAGTCGCCGTATGTGAAGTCCTGTTCTTTTCCGCCGACAATTGCTTTTTTGTTTTTCAGGTCGTTCGGGCAGGTCCAGTCCAGTGTTATGTTTGTAAACGGTGCCTGGCTTCCCCAGCGGCTTGGAACGTTAATTCCAAATACATAGTTTTGTATGCACTGATGTACTTCTTTGTCAGAAAGATTATCGGCCTTTACAAAAGGTGCAAGGTAAGTATCGAAGGAGCTGAATGCCTGTGCTCCGGCCCATTCATTCTGCAGAACGCCCAGGAAGTTTATCATCTGGTTTACAAGTGTAGAAAGGTGTTTTGCCGGTTTTGATGAATTTTTGTCAGAAACTCCGCCTAATCCTTCTTGAATAAGCTGTCGTAAAGACCAGCCGGCGCAATAGCCGGAAAACATTGAAAGGTCGTGCAAGTGGAAGGCTGCGGTTTTGTGCGCTTCTGCAATTTCTTTTGAATAAATATTGTTAAGCCAGTAATTTGCGGTAATTGTTCCTGAGTTGTGAAGAATAAGCCCGCCCAGCGAAAAGTTTACGTTTGCATTTTCGTGTACGCGCCAGTCGTTTTGTCCAAGGTACCCGTCCATTGTCTTGTTTATGTCGAGCATAAGGGCTTTTGTGTCACGCATTGCTTCATGACGTGCACGGTAAATTATGTAGGCTTTTGCAATTTCAACTTCTTTGTTTTCGATAAGTACGGATTCTACAATGTCCTGAATTTCTTCGATGGCTGGAATTGAGTGGCTTCTTGTGCCCGCCATCTGGAGACGGAGCCGTTCTTCAACTAAATCTGTGAGAGCAGAGGCTCTGTCCGGATCGATGTGTTTTTCTACGGAAAGGATTGCTTTACCGATTGCGCCCTCTATTTTAGAGCGGTCGTAGGGAACTATGTTTCCTGAGCGCTTTACTACGGATTTTATGAAATTTTTAGTTTCTTCATCTTTGCTTGAACCTAAAAAGGCTCTCCATTCCGGAAAAACTGATTCATCACTCATTGTTATTCTTCTCCGTATTCTTTATTTCTGTAAGGAATTCTTCAAGGGTTTCAAAATGCTTGTAGGCCGAGGCAAAGCGAATGTAGGCAACCTTATCGAGCTTGTAAAGCTGCTTAAGGACAAGTTCACCTAAATTTTCTGTGGAAATTTCCCGGGTTGTTATTGAACTCATGATAGCGGCATCTTCAATTTCGTTTACCAGATTTTCGATTGCTGCTGTACCGACTGAGCGTTTTTCAAGAGCCCGTTCGATTCCTTTTGAAAGTTTTTCCCGGTCAAAAGGCTGTCTTGTTCCATCCCGTTTTATTACTTTAAAGGGTTTTTCTACAATTCTTTCGTAGCTGGTGAATCTGTAGCTGCACGCATTGCATTCCCGACGGCGCCGGATTGTTTCTCCGTTGGCCATTGTACGGGATTCTATAACCTTGTCATCAAGGCTTCCGCAATAGGGGCATCTCATAATCCACCTCTCTTTTTTATATACTTTCTGCTTATTTTACGAAGTTTTTTTCGTTCTGAAAAGACCAGAACATTTCTGTCTTTAACTAAATATGTGTAAATAATTAAAAATAATGCAAAAAGTGCGGCAGTGTGCGGAAGCCAGTTACCGAGTCTAAGATAAACTGTTGATTTCCATTTGTAAACAGGAATTTTTACAATGGCGGCGGCTTCTTCAAAAAGCGGCAGGTCAGAAATTATATTTCCCTTTGAGTCAAGCACTACTGAATATCCGGAATTGCATGAACGAGCCATAGAAATCCGGTATTCAATTGTCCGGAACGACGAATTTACAAAATGCTGCATTTCAGAAGCTTTTGTTTTTGACCAGGAATCATCGGTTATGTTTATAAAGGTTTCCGAACCGTATTTTCTAAGTGGACCACAGATATCCGGAAAGGAATCGTCAAAACAGATTGGTGTGCTGATTTTTACATACGGAGGTTCATCTTTCTTTCGTTTTTGAGCAGAAAGGCTTTCTTTTAAAGAAATTGTTTCTGTTATGGGAAGAAGCGCAGATTCTGAAGAGGAAGCTGGAATTTCAAAAAATGTATACTGATCGCCCGGGGTAAATCCTGCGGAAATGTGAATTACCTTTTTTAAGAAATTTGCAACCGGCGGATATTCAGAAAAAGGAATGCTTTCTGCCATTGGAACAAGGTGATTTTTGCCATAAAAGCCCCGGAATTCACCGTTTTTGTCGAACAGAAAGGCGGCGTTAAAAAGTTTTCGTCCCGGACCAAGATTTCCGCGGATATAAGTTCCTCCCAAAATAAAGGGAATTTTGCATTCTTTTATGAAATTCGCAACTGATTTTTCCAGAGGATAATTTTTGTAGTGGTTTTCTGCTATCGGATACGAATATTTAAGACAGCCTTCGCTCCAGATTACCAGGTCAATTTTCTGGCCTTTTTCTTTTGCTTCTGCAAGCTTTTCGGTTGTAAGTCTTTGTGAAGTCAAAATCGTATTGTTATCAGTGTCCTGCTTCCACGGATCTGCGTTCTGCTGGACTATGATGGCATTAATATATTTTTCCGGTTTTACAGGCTCTAAAAGTCTGAAAGTTCCGTAAACAAAGGTCAGTGCAAAAAGTGAAAAAACTGCAAGAGAAAGTCTTGCGTATTGGCTTGCTGCAGTATTTGAATTTTCACGATGCGGTAAAGTGTAAAAAAGATATATCCCTTCTGCAACGAAGGCTGCAAAAACAGCTGAAAGGAAAGAGATTCCGTAAGTTCCTGTGATGTCTGCAATCTGGGAAATGATTTTCCAGCGGAACATTGTTCCGGAAAGGGTTCCCCATGGATAGCCGACAAAACCGCAGGATTTTAGCCATTCGTAGATTATGTAAACCGTTGCAAACCAAAGTACCTTTCCACAAATCGAAAAAGATTCTTTTTGCGTAGAAAACTGTTCAAGATTGAAAGCCTTTGTTTTTCTTGAAAACGGAAGGTAGAACAAAAGTCCTGCACAGAATGCGATAACAGCGGTATATAAGGCACTTGCCCCCAGTGTTACAACTGCAAAATCTTTGAAAAATGAAAGCCAGTAGCTTGAAATAAGATGAACGGTTACAGCGTGTAAGCCAAAGAGTATGGCTCCTTCGCCGTAGCCTTTGAGGTTTCTGCAGGCAAGATAAAAAGGTATAAGGCTGATAAGACCATAAACAGGAGAGCCGAATGTGTACAATTCATTCGGAAGTCCTAATGATAAAATCAACGCGGAAAAAAGAATACAAAAAACTTGTAAAATTCGGTTCATGGTTTTAAGATATTATCGGTAATAATTAAAAAAAACTCAACAGAGCGGCTTTTTAAAGTCACTGGATTTTGGGCTGTTTTGGAAAAGTGCATTTAAGGATGGGAATTCAGCAAAATGAAGCAGATTGAAAAAGTTCACCTCGAGCAGTTTGAAAAAAATCCGGAAATTGTAGCTAGTGCGCCTGGCCGTTTTCATCTTATGGGGGAAAATACCTGGTTTTTCAGGGATAAAGCTCTTTCTTTAGCTGTTGATGTTTCCGTATATATTTCAATTTCAAAAAGGGATGATTCTGTCGTAAGGGTTTATTTTTCACAACTTGACGACATGAAAAAAATAAATCTTTCGGCTTTGAAGTTTCGAAAGGAAGACCGCTGGGCAAATGCGGTAAAGGCTGTGCTCTATGGTTTTGTTTCCGGGGGCTTTACACTGGGTGGAATGGATATAACCATTTACAGTGAAATCCTTCCTTCTGCCGGTTTTGGAATTACAACAGCAATAAAGGTTGCCGCAGCAAAGGCTATCTGGACTCTCTTTGATTTGAAATTAAACGATTCAACTATGGTTCAGGTAATTGAACGCGGAAACCGTCTTTTCCTGATGCAGGAAAATCATAATGCAGATAACTTTGCGGCAATTTATGCAAAAGCCGGTAATTTTATCTGTACCGATTACTACAAAAATTCGTATGAACTGATTCCGTTCAATTTTTCAGATATGAAAATACTTATTGTAGATGCTAAGGTCCCGCGTTATGAAATGTGGAATCGGGAATCTCTTTACGAACCTGAAAATGCTTTGATTCTTGGTGACCTTCGCGAAGAAAAGCCAAATCGTTTTGGCGGATGGCAGTACATAAATAATGTCACGGACATAAACGAAGCGCTTTCTGAAGTTTCTAAAGATACACGCCGGAAGCTCCTGTGTGTAATTCGCGAGCATGGTGACGTTATGGATGCAATTACGGCCTGCTCAAAATCGGATTTTATGCATTTTGCCCGGGCTGTAAATCATAGCCACGAAAGTTTAAGGGATTTCTTTGATCTTTCCTGCCCGGAAATTGAATGGCTTGTAAAGCGTGTTTCTGAAATTGATCCTACAATCGAAGATATAAGAAATCCCGTTTCCTGCGGAAGAATTACCGGAAAGGGATTTGCACGCTGTATGTATGCATTCCTTAGAAATGACGATGTGGAAAAGTTCCGGCAGAAATTGTCTGAATATGAACATATCTTTGGTTTTAAGCCGGATTGTTACGAGGTTCATTCTGCGGATGGGGTAAAAATACTGAATGCGTAGCTTTCCTTATATTGAGAAAAGTATGCAAAATGTACTATAATTAGGGTATATCTTTCAGGTGGGGGAAATCATGTCGGAATCTAATGTATTATCCGAAGGAATTATTTTATACAATCAAAAAAAATATACAGATGCCCTCGCTTTTTTTCTTGCCCTTCCTGCAATGAGCGGAGCGGACAGTGTTGATATTGCCTACTATCTTGGACTCTGCTTTACAAAACTAAAAAGATATGAAGATGCTCTTTTGTATCTTGAACAGGTTGTAACCGGCGGTCAGCAGCTTGACCGGGTTCAGCAGTGCCGCTTTATTCTTGCGGTTATTTATACTCTTTCGGGGCGAAAACGGCTTGCAAATTTTGAACTGTCTAAGCTTCTTGAAAGTGGTTATAAGCCCGCTTCTGTTTATGCATCTCTGGCTTATATCGCCTGGGAACAGCAGGAAACAGACAAATGTCTTGAATATTACGAAAAATCTCTTGAAATAGATGGTAACAATGTTACGGCGCTTAATGGAATCGGTTATGTTCTTGCAAGTGAAAACCGCGATTTAACAAGGGCTCTTTCCTGCTGTAAAAGGGCGGTTGAATTTGCTCCTGATTCGGCGGCGTGTCTTGATTCTTTGGGATGGGTCTATTTTAAACTTGGACTTATGAAGGATTCTCTTAAGTATTTGCAGATGGCAGAAGAAATTGACGGCGAAAATGAAGAAATTGCTTCTCACATAAGAACTGTTTCTCTTGAAGGAGAAAAGCGATGAAAGCCTTAAGAAGAATTATTCCTGCTTTTTTTGTATTAGTTTTTTCATCGCAGGTACTTTTTTCTCAGTCGGTGACTGCGGGGCTTTATTCTTCTGACGGATTACGAAGTGCTGAAGAGGGTTTTGCAGCGCAGGAATTTCGCCGTGGTGTACAGGCCTTTTACAGGGGAAGTTTTAATGAATCGATAATTCAGTTTGAAAAAGCATTGAATTACCTTCCGGAAGATTCTCTGATTATGGATTGGCTTGGAAAGGCCTATTACCATTCCGGGATGGAATCAACTGCCTTAAGCAGCTGGAACCGGATCTCTGAAGAAGGCTACGGCGGATTATTGCTTCAGAATAAAATTGAAGTTGTTCGTGAACGCCGAATTACTTCTGATTTTTCAAGAGAAACAAGATATACAGAAGCCGGTAGTTTTCCGGGGCTGTATAACGGAAATCAGATTTTCAGCGGCCCGGTTTCTGCATTGCCGAATAACAACGGAACTGTATGGGTTCTTGCTTATGGTTCCAATGAACTTGTTGAAATTAATGTAAATGGTACGGTTGTTTCCCGCATAACAGGGCCTATAAACGGTTTTGACCGACCGATGGATATAATCCGCTTAAACGACGGAAAACTTCTTGTTAGTGAAAGTGCTGGGGACAGACTTGCTCTTTTTTCACGAAAGGGCAAGTTTATAAAATATATCGGGCAAAAAGGCCGCTCTTTAGGCGAGCTGCTTGGACCTCAGTATCTTGCCGAAGATTCCAGAAATAACATTTATGTTTCGGATTATGGTAACAGTCGCATCGATGTTTTTGACAAAGACGGAAATCCATTGTTTTTCTTCGGCGGAAAGCAGAAGAATTTTGCGGGGCTAAAAGGACCTACAGGAATTGCGGCCCTGAACGAAAGCATATTTGTCTGCGATGACGTAAAAGACTGCATCTATGAGTTTGACCGTGCCGGAAATTTCAGGCGGATTTTGTGCGGGGAAAAGACTTTCAACCGCCCTGAATCAATGAAAGTATGGAATGATTTTCTTGTTGTATGCGATTCAAATAAGGTTATATCTGTGGACCCGGTTTCCGGATCAACCTTTGAATGTGTGCGGACTGGTAATGAACCAACACGTTTAACAAGTGCGGTTCCCGACGTAAACGGAAATATCATCGTTACAGATGTAAAAAATAATGAAGTTTATGTCATGTCGAAATTGAAGGAGCTTGTGGGCGGGCTTTTTGTTCAGATTGAACGCGTTGATGCTTCAAAGTTCCCGACTGTAAATCTTGAGGTTCGGGTTGAAAACCGGCATAGAAATCCTGTTGTCGGGCTTAGAGAAAATAATTTTTATATTACGGAACAGAAACGGCCTGTTTCAAAGCTCAAGTTTACGGGCGCATCTTCTGCAAATGAATTCTGCGATGTAACTCTTATTATTGACCGCTCAAGTTATGCTGAAGGCTTTGACGAAGAAATAAATTCTGTTGTTCGGGAACTTGTTGATTCCATGCAGTCTGTTTCGACACTCAGAGTTTTGTCTGCGGGTAAGGTTCCTGCTATGGAATACAAAGGTTCTCCTTCCGCTTTGAAAATGTTTAATGTGAACGGACTTAAGACTCCGCTTTCAAAGGAAGTTCCTCTTGATTTAGCTTACCGTCTTGCAGCAAATGATTTGATTAACGGTGAAAAAAAGCGTGCCGTGATTTTTGTTTCTGCCGGAAAATCAACTGCATCTGCCTTTGGAAAATATAGTCTTGCTGAAACATGTGCATATTTGAATAACAATCATATTTATGTTGCTTCTGTTTTGGTTACAGAGCAGGTGCCTGACGAAGAATTTGATTACGTTGTAAAAAATACTCCGGGAAAAGAATACTACATGTTCCAGACTGAAGGACTTGGTTCTGTTATCGACGATTTGATGGATGAACCTACGGGGCTTTATACCTTCTCTTATGTTTCGGCTCTGTCCACAAATTTTGGCGAAAAATATCTTCCTGTTGAAGTTGAAACTTATCTTCTAAATCGAAGTGGAAGAGATGAAACCGGATATTTTTCTCCGCTGCAGTAGATTTATTTCAATTTTTGCTAAAAACTAATCTTTCCACCTAAAGTGCCGGTCAGGTTTAGCGTTAAGGCTTCTGTTGAACTTTTGTAAGTTGCAGAGGCGCTTGTTCCTGCGTTTATTGTGATAAAGCTTGAAAATTCAATATTGATTTTGTGACCAAGTTCGTATTCCTGGGTGAGCACATCGTCTTTTTTAGATAATTTTGCGTCCAGGTTATTTGTTCTGGTTAGAATGGAAGTTGACCAGTCCCGTTTATTGTAGCAGAGTCGGCAAAGACTGAGTATTGGCGAGAATGCAGTTCTTCGTTTATAACTGATAGAGGTTTCTGCCGACCAACTGTCGTCTGTCTGAAGCTTTACTTCTGTTCCGATTTTTAGAATATCATTTTCGTTCATATAAAAGCCGGAAGAAAGGTAGGTTGAAAGTGAAAAAAGCTTGTCTTCCGGATTGTTGACCGGAATTTTTGCATTACCAGTAAGTGACAGTATATATTCGTCTGTTTTGCAGAATTTTAAAATCGGATATTTTCCAAGTGAGCCAAAAAGATTCATCGGCGTGTTCAAAAGTGTTGTGCGGTAAAGGTAGGTGTCGCTGGAATCGCTTGAAGTAATTATGTTTCTTGCCACAGAAAATGTAAAATTCGACGGAATATACAAATCCCGAATGTCAGAAAAGACTGGTCGCTTCCATGAAAAATAGTATTTTCCAGAATATGACAGGTTTTCGGTGTCAGAATCTTCTTCGCTGATATCGCTCATTGAAATGCGTTCATGGGAAGAAATTAAATCCCGCACTGGCAAGGCGTTGAAGAAAAATCTGTGTGTCCAGAAATTATCAAATAATTCAGAATAATCAGAGCCGAAAGTTCCTCCTGATTCAGTAAGAATTGTTCCTCCTCCTTCCCGGGTATATTTAAATGAAAAATTTTGGCTTTTTACGGTAAATGGAAATTCAACTTCAAGGTGGAATAGATCTGTGTATTTTACAGAGCTTGCAACTGCATATTTTTCTTCGGCTTTGAATGAAATTACCGGCTGAAAATCTAAGTATGGAAGCGAAAATCCCAGAGCTGAAGAAAAATCTACTGCGCGTTTTGTTGAATCTGAAAATCCTCTTGAAAAGGAATCTTTTGTCGACGCAAGGTATCCTGAAAAATATTTTTCGTCTTCGATATCAGTAATTTCTTCTGAATCAGGAGTTTTGCTTTGAGCGGTATGAGTGTTTCCTTTTAGATTCATGCCGAAAAGCTGAGGAACCCGCGCTTCAAAACCGCTTTCCATGTTAGTTGAAAGCTTCCAGCGGTTTTTGTTATTTTTTACGTTTGCGTAAAGTTGTAACGGCAGATTTATTTTATCAAAATTGATTTTTACCTCAGAGGCCTTTTCGATAGATGTGTCGGCATGATTAAAGATATACAGGTCATAAAAATCTGCAAGATTTAATAAAGGTCTTGCCGATGAAACTTTTTGCGAAATGGAACTCAATAAATTGTATTCTTTTGAGGAAAGTGACAGATCAGCTTCAAGCTTGATTCCTGTAACAGTTACAGATGCGTTTGTTATGTTCTGCTGTTCGTATTCTTTATCCTGAGAATCGTCCGCTGTAACGGAAAGTGATACATTGTGTCGACTTTTTAATGACGGATTTTCAATAAGAACTGTGTTATTCCGGCTTAAAACAACGCCTTTCCTTTCTAACTTTATTTCTGCTGTATTCTGGAAAAGAACGTACGGAGTTGTTTCTGAAAGACTCAATTCATCGATAGAGAAGGAGCCCTTTGTGAGTTTTTTTGAACTTACATCTACAGCCGGAAAAGAAATTTTTAACCGAGTTGGAATAATGTCGTCGTCGACGAATAAAAGTGCATGTTCAGAAGGAATTTCGGTGTCATCAATCTCGATGTATTTTTCATCAATATTGATGGTGAGCGTGTGCCAGAAATTTCGATTAGATTGAATTATCTTAAGAGCTTCGCTGTCAAGAATTGTAAGAACTGCAATTTTTCCGTCAGAATCCATGGAAGTGCTTTCGCGGTCAAGCTGGATTTTGAACTGGAAAGGATAATCTTTTCCGAAGTTTTTATCTTTCTCAGTTTCGTATTCGTACTTGAAAAAGAATTGAATTTTTTTGTATACAGAAAGGTCTGCTTCCTTAAAATATTTTGAGGCCGTAATAATAGTTTCTTCAGGGGTTGTTATTGTGTCGTCCGGCGACCATTCAATTTTTTGAACATAATTTTCACTGTTTTCATTAAAGGTTTT
>CAMHIV010000035.1 GCA_946185185.1 uncultured Treponema sp.
ATTCGATACAACGTTCTGAATAATAGTCCCAGCCGATGATTGTTGTAAATGCAAACAATACAAGCGAAACCATAAGAATGAATGAAACTGCAACAGGTGGAATTCTTGGAAGAAGTGTCTGGAATGCAGCGTTTGTCATATCAAAACCTGAAAGTTCTGCAATTTCCGGCTTCAAGAGAAGTCCGATAACAATTGAAAGACCAGTCATAGAACAAATTATGATTGTATCAAAGAAAGTTCCTGTCATGGAAATGATTCCCTGCTGAACGGCATGATTAACCTTGGCAGCCGATGCAGCGATAGGAGCTGAACCAAGACCGGCTTCATTACTGAAAATACCACGGGCGATACCCTTCTGCATTGCAACGATCATTGCACCAACTACACCACCGGTAGCAGCCTTGAATCCAAATGCACCCTGGAAAACTGATTCAAAAGCGGAAAGAATAAGGGAACAATTGCAGGCAAGAGCTACACTGGCAAATACGACATAAATCAATGCCATGAATGGAACTACAAATCCTGCTACAGAAGAAATTCTTTTAAGTCCACCGATAATTACCAATGCGGCAAAAATTGCAAGAACGATAGAAGATACAACTACTACAACAGAATATTCACCGAGCAAAGGTACAGATACCATTGCAAGATCTCCCACCAAAGTTTTTGAGAAAGTCTGAATTCCGTTTGTAATTGAGTTTACCTGGCTGAAAGTACCAATTCCAAAAAGACCTACCATTGTTCCAAAAATTGCAAAAAGAACGGCAAGAAGTTTTCCCAATTTAGGATACTTTGAACCTACACCTTTTTCACATGTATAGAAAGGTCCACCTAAAATATGACCATCTGTTTTTTCTTCACGATAATGAATAGCAAGAAGACATTCTGCATATTTTGTAGCCATTCCAAGAAGTGCCGCAAGCCACATCCAGAACAAAGCGCCAGGACCGCCCAAAGCGATTGCAGTAGCAACACCAACAATATTACCTGTACCTACAGTAGCAGAAAGAGCTGTGCACAAAGCCTTAAAACTAGAAACTTCGCCTCCATTTCCGTCATTTCCACGGAAAATTGATTTTAAAGCGAACTTTAACTGCTTAAACTGTACACATTTAAGTCTTACAGTAAGAAAAATACCTGTTGCCAGAATCAAAATGATTAAAGGCAACCCCCAAACAAAGCCGTCAATGGCATCTAGAATAGAATTAATTTTTGAGAACATTATTTCCCCCAAAAAATATCAAATGTAAAACATTATACATCGAATGAATAACTCTGTACAGAAATGAGATTTATGGCATGAATATTATTTTCTTTCTTGACTTTAGTAGTACAGTTTGTCATACTATAGGTATGAATAATAAATATTTCGGCACTTTTTCATTTTATAAACGAGCACTTTTGATAGCAGTTCCAGTTATGGCTCAGCTTTTGATACAGAATCTAGTATCTCTGGTTGATAATTTTATGGTTGCCGGCTTGGGAGACATAAAGATGAGCGGCGTAAATATCGCTGGCTCAATTAACTTTATCTTCCTTATTTTCACAAACACAATCTGCATGGCAGGCGGAATTTTTATGAGCCAGTTCAAAGGTGCAAATGATTCCGAAAATATGCAGCAAACTTTCCGTTTTAAACTCCTGTTTCTGGGATTTTTTGGCATAGCCTACTCGCTTTTATGCTATATCGCGCCTAGAGCACTCTTCAGCGTAATGGTAACAATTAACAAGGATGCTTCTGCCATTCTGGACCAGGCACAGGTTTACAGCCGTGCAGTCGCTTTTTCCTGGATTTTTATGGTTCTTTCACAAGCCTGTGCATCTTCTCTCAGAGAAATTGAAAGAGTACGCTCTCCTCTTATAATTTCAATAACAGCAACGCTGATTAATACAATTTTCAACTGGCTGCTAATTTACGGACACCTTGGTTTTCCACGACTTGAAGTGCGGGGAGCCGGCTATGCAACAGTTATAGCTCAGGTTTCACAACTGGCAATTTTTATTGTTTACCTTGCTATCCGCCGCCCGGGCTTCATATTCAATATATTTAAACTGTTTTCTATTAAAATTACGCTCTTTATTTCAATTGCAAAAAAATCAGTCGCACTGCTTTATGCAGAACTTTTCTGGGCATTTGCAGAAGCCTTTTCAAACGCTCTCTACAATACCCGCGGCGGTGCAGAAGTCGTTTCCGGAATGGCAGCCGGATTTGCAATTGCAAATCTGTTCTTCATCTGCTTTTCGGGTATCGTAAACTGCACGGGAATTATTATGGGACAGGAACTTGGAGCCGGACATCTTGAAGAAGCAAAAAAACAGAAGAACTGGATTTTAACGGGCTCAGTAATTTTTGCATTCGGATTCACGCTGATTGGTTTTTCAACAGTACTTTTAATTCCATTTGTATTTAGAAATCTCACACCGGAAGCAAGAATTATTGCAAGGAATCTAATCTTAATTGCGGCATTATACCTTCCTTTGTGGGCACTCATAAATGCGCAGTATTCAATTTCAAGAACAGGCGGTGACACAAAAATGGGCGCCGTTTGCGATACAGTAGGTAACATCCTTTTCATACTTGGAATGATTCTTACAACCGCATTTACAAAGCTAGGCCCAGCTACAATGTTTGCCATCGTAAAACTGAGTGATGTTCCTAAATCGCTTATTGCCCATTTCTGGCTGAAGAAAGAAAAATGGCTGGTAAATCTTGCTGAAAAAAATCGATGATTGTAAAAAAACAGCGAATTCATTATTATTCTAACATTATCGCTTTTATGGCGAAACATTTTATTTTTTTACGAGGCTTCAAATGGCTACATGGTCAAACGCTGACACACTTTCTTCTTGGAAGAAGTTGCAGTCACTTAAAGGAATGGTATCTGTTAAAGACGAACTTTCATCTGCAGACGCAGTAAAAAGAATCAAGGAATATTCAGTTCCTATGGCTGAAGGACTTACATACAATTATGCTGCAAAACAGGTAAATGAACAGATTCTCAAAACTTTGCAGGAATTGTCAGATGAATCACAGCTTCTTGAAAAATTTGAAGCACTTTACAACGGTGAAGTTGTAAACACTGGTGAAAAACGCATGGTTCTTCATCAGCTTACACGCGGTCAGCTTGGAAAAGATGTAATTGCTGACGGTGTAAACAAAAGAGATTTCTACATTAAGGAACAGAAACGCATCGCTGAATTCGCTGATAAAGTTCACTCTGGAAAAATCGTAAACGAAAAAGGCGAAAAATTCACTTCTGTTTGCCAGATTGGTATTGGTGGTTCAGACCTTGGGCCACGCGCAATGTATCTTGCACTTGAAAACTGGGCAAAGAAGAATAATACATTCAAGATGGAAGCTCACTTCATTTCAAATGTAGACCCGGATGACGCTTCTGCAGTTCTTGCTTCAATCGACCTTGCACACACAATCTTTATTTTGGTTTCAAAATCAGGAACAACACTTGAAACTTTGACAAACGAATCTTTCGTAAAAGATGGTCTTAAGAATGCCGGTCTTGAAGTTTCAAAACACATGATTGCTGTAACAAGCGAAACAAGTCCTCTTGCTCACAACCCGGATTACATGGAAGCATTCTACATGGACGACTACATCGGTGGCCGCTACTCTTCATGTTCTGGTGTAGGTGGAGCAGTACTTTCGCTTGCATTTGGACCAAAAGTTTTCGCAGACTTCCTTGACGGCGCTGCAAACCAGGATAAAACAGCTTTGAATAAAGATATCCGCAAGAACCCTGCACTTCTCGACGCTCTCATCGGTGTATACGAAAGAAATGTACAGGAATATCCTTCAACAGCAATTCTCCCATACAGCCAGGCTCTTTCGAGATTCCCTGCTCACCTTCAGCAGCTTGATATGGAATCAAACGGAAAATCTGTAAACCGCGACGGAAAAGAAATCAACTACGTAACAGGACCTGTAATTTTCGGTGAACCAGGAACAAACGGACAGCACTCATTCTACCAGCTTCTTCACCAGGGAACAAACATTGTTCCTCTCCAGTTCATTGCTTTCAGCGAAAACCAGACAGGAAAAGATGTTGTAATCGAAGATTCTACCAGCCAGAAGAAACTCTGCGCAAACGTTGTTGCTCAGATTGTGGCTTTCGCATGTGGAAAAAAAGACGCAGATCCAAACAAATCATTTGCAGGAAACCGTCCATCTTCTTTGATCTACGGAAAATCACTTACACCAAAAACATTAGGAGCTCTTCTTGCTCACTACGAAAACAAAGTTATGTTCCAGGGATTCGTATGGAATATCAACTCTTTCGACCAGGAAGGTGTACAGCTTGGTAAAAAACTTGCAAAGGCAGTTCTTTCTAACAACATGGAACCAGCTCTTGCAGAATACGCAAGTCTTTTGATTAAATAATTAAGAATCTGCAGATAATAAGCGGGATGTCTAAATCAATAATGATTTCAGGCATCCCGTTTTTTTTATTTTGATTCCATAATTTTCAGAACTTCGTCTTTCTTCTTCAAAAACAAATCAACAAGAATCGGATCAAAATGAGTTCCAGAAGATTCAGAAATAATTTCAAAAGCTTCTTCTGGTGGAACAGCTTTTTTATAACAGCGCTCCGAAACAAGTGCGTCAAAAACATCTGCAATGGCCATAATTCTTGCACTAAGCGGAATTGCTTCGCCTTTCAAATGATTCGGATAACCATTACCATCCCAGCGCTCGTGATGACTTTTTGCAACATCGATTGCTGTTTTTACATATTCTTCTGTTTCGATTTTTCCTAAAACAGTAAAAATAATTCTTTCGGCAACTGTCGTATGAATTTTAATTTTTTCAAACTCTTCAGTTGTCAGCTTAGCCGGCTTTTTTAAAATCGCATCAGAAACTGCAATTTTTCCAATATCGTGCATCGGCGCAACGCGTTTTAAAATATCAATGTAATGCGGAGTAAGAATTTCCGGCAGATAACCGTATTCCAATGCTGCATTCGCCAACACTTCAACATACTGACTTGTACGCATTACATGTTCCCCGGTTTCACTGTCTCGGCTTTCGATGATATTTGCCATACCCAAAATGGTCTGTTCCTGGATATATTGAAGATGCTTTGCCTGTGCAATAATTTTTTCTGTTTTTTTGGAAACCTCTTCCTGAAGTTTATCCTTATTCATTTCAAGCTTATCTGTAAGGTTTACGCAGACAATTATTAAACACAAAACCGTTAAAATCAGAATTGATATATCAACCGCAACTACAGTATTTGAAATTCTGGTATAATACATCATGCGGCGCTGAACACTCTCCATATCTGCATTAATCTGCTCTGTAATCGAAACAAGGTATCCATTTACCTGAAAAAATGAATTCTGCAAATCCTTTGAAATGTAGCGCTCTGCAGCTTCTTTAAAACCATTTTTTCTGAGTGTCATTGCAATTTCAATTTTCGAAAGAATATCAGAACAAAGTGAATCGATATCATGGAATGTCTGATACAATTCAGTCCGACCTTTCATTCTTTTTTCAAGAACATTTAAATCTTCGATGATGCTGTAATGCAGTTCAACCTCCCGTTCTGAATACTCGGGAAGGAACTCCTCTTCCGTAGAAAGTACAAATAAAGCACTGATTGACTGCTCTTCTGAAACATTTTTTGATATAGAATGAATAAGCTTTAAATTCTGAGCCTGCGGAGCTACGTAATTTTTGTACAAATAAATTGTACGCAAAATCATGAACCCAATTAAGGCAAGTCCGATTACTTCAATAATGAAAGAGAAAATACATATTTTGAACAATTTCAGAGAATTTTCTCCGTGAACTCTTGCCATTAACACCCAGCCTATTTTCCGGAAATTGCTTCAACTAAGGTATCCAACTCGCTTTGCAGCTGGTCGTCAGATAAAGTCATTTCGGTAAGCATAACACCAAAAAGCTTTGCAGGTTTCCATACAGATTTATAAACTAACTGACTATGACTGAATTTACTCTGCGCTGCTAGAGCCGTAATTGCAGGAGAAGCTTTTACCTGAGGAGAATATGCGGCCTTCATATTTGCAGGACATTCACCTGTATTTTCAAAAATCGCAAGCTGACTGATTTCGTTTGTAAGCCATTCCGCAGTTTTTTCAGCCCATTCAGGATACGAGGTTGCAGAACAAACCCCAACAAGTTTATAACCTGCATAACTGTGCATCTGCAAATCTTTCCCGGCAATATTTATGCAAGGAAGCTTACAGGCAGCATAATTTTCGCCCCACAATTCAGAAACTTTTATTGCATTCCAGGCACCATTTACTCCGGCAACAATTTCTCCGCTTTCAATTAAAGATATAAAATTTTTGTCTGCAGAGGTTATAAATCCGGGATGCCGGGAAAGCCGCGAAATAGACTTTGCAACCTCAACACCAGTGTACTGCGCATCTCTGGCATTCCAGTTACAGGAATTACTTATTCCATCTTCATTAATCTGGATATCAAGTCCGGCAGCTTTAAAAAAGGAATAAAGATACCAGCCATTCTGCAAATCCATTGAAACTTTTTTTCCCTGGGAATACGCAACATCTGCAATTCGCTCAAAGGAATTTAAATCTTCCGGCTTAAAATAGGCTTTATTGTAATACATAAAATATCCGTTGCTGTTCAATTCCGGATATGCCATAAGTTTTCCGTCCTTCATTGAAGCTTTTACAACTCCACTTTCAGGACCGCCGCATTCTGTAATAACTCTATCTTTTTCGTAAGTAATCTCTTTTAAAAATCCCTTATCATAAAGTTCATTCAACTGATTATCAATAAAGACAAAAACATCAGGGAGTTCAACATTTCCATCAAGAAGGACATTCCTGCAGTTTGCCGAACTTTGTTCTATTATTTTGAAATTAAATTTTTTATTCTTGGAATTAATCTGAGCAAATTCATCAAGTCTTTTTTGAATAACAGGAACATTACCTGAATCAACCCAAATGGTAAGAGGAATTACTTTTTCTGTACATCCGGAAAATAATAGCGAGCCTAAGCATGCCAAACTCATTCCGATTTTTTTAGACAAAAACATAACAGTAAATAGTATACAACAGATTTTGTAAAATGAAAGATTTATTTCTAATATCAGGGTTTGCGGTGGTTGAGGGTCTCGAAACCACCACGTATGGTCATTTCGACAGGCTCAATGACCGTAAGAATTTATTTCTATTTGCCTGTTCTCACGGTAAAGGCTGCCTGAACTGTAAAAGTATCACCAAAACTGGTTTCCCGACGATTTGACCCGAACATTTCTAAATCGCAGGTGCAATCCGTTGAAACCACGATATTTTCTTCCTCAATACCGGCTCGTTTAAGCACAGCAAGATTTGCTTCCAAAAGGCTTAAATGATACAAAGGCCCGCTGCCATAATTCCAGTTTTTCAGAACTCCTTTAAAAACTTCATCACTTTCAACCTTTCTTACACATGATGCCGAAAAGTTCTTAACAAAATAGTCTGCTCTTTCAGAATTAACAATATAACAGCAGTCACGGATATGAGGACCAATCGCAGCACAGATTTTTCCGGCATCACAACCGTAATTTTGCCGCGCAAGATTTATCGCATTTTCTACGATTCCTGTTCCTTTCCATCCCGAATGAACGACGCCAAAAAATCCAGTTTCCGGCTCGTACAAAAAAATCGGAACACAATCAGCAACCGTTACAACAGGAAGCAGTTTTGGATTTTTTGTTATGATTCCGTCGCCGATTTTTTCAAATGTATCAGAAGAATCGTTTACTGAAAAAACAAGTTTTGTGTGATCAAGCTGAACCTGACTTATTTTCTTTCCGCCAAAATCAGAACAAATCTTTGAAAGCATCTTTTCGCGGTTTTCGTTTTTTTCATTCCAACGGAATTTCATAGAGCCTGCAGACCTAAGAGTCATTCCCCAAAAAGCACCGTCAACAGTTTTTCCTGCCTGATAAAAAGGAAATGTAAGATAATTTTCACCAGAATAATTTTTTACAAATGAAATTTCGTTCATGTCAGACCTTAGCGTTTGGGCATATCCAAAGGTTCAATTTCTGCAAGAATTTCACGGCACTGATTAAGCTCTGCACGCGCTTTTGCAAGATTATCGCGATATTCCCGGTTTCCACGCCCCTTAAGAGTCATAAGATTCTGAAGAGAATCGTAGCCTTTAACTTTGTCATCATCAAGAATTCCGTGAAAAATGCGTTCCATCGTTCTAACAGCATCGCAGAATTTTAACTGCCAGGTACGGATTGAAGCTTCTGCATTTGTAATAACAGAATCAACAAGTGACTGACCTTTCAAAGTTCGAACATGTTCATCTATCTGCTTTTGAATAACCTGCCCGATTGAACCAGCCGGTCGAAGAGAAGCGGCAAAATCCAAAAGCGCCATATTTGTGTCGTTAAACATGTTCAATGCTTCCGAAAGTTCCGCTCGGTTTTCGTTGTTGATGAATACACCCTCGAGCACAAGAACATTTAAAATCTGCATAATATCATTGAATTTCGACTCAGCAAACCAGACCAGGAATCCAGCGGTCATTTCGCAATGGAAGGTAATTCCTCCCCACAAACGGGTCCAAGGTCGTTCTTTTAATTCCGGGAATTTTTCCAGTCCGAATTTTTCATTTAAAACGCTTGCAAGCTGAGCTTTTTTTCTGTCTCTAAGCCAGGCAGCCCATCTTGTATCAAAAACACATTTCCATTCTTCCTTGAATTTTACAAACCAGTCTTCACCACCGGACGGTTCTGAAGGCATCCAGTCGTAGTCAGAAAAAACTACTTTTCCCAATGCCGCCATAGGAACGGTTGAAATAAACATCTGAATCATCGAAATGTTCGAAGCAGATTTTGAAAGAAATTCCCGCAAAGAATTTTCTGTTTCGCCGGCAAGTTCAACCGCTGCACCACCCTTTCTCTGTGGAAACAAAAACAAAGCCTCCAAAGCTTCATTTGGAATTGACCGGGCATTGCACAAAACGCTTGCAAATCCTGGAAAATCAACATGAGCATTTGAATATGGGGCCGTATAGCTTTCTGAAATGATTGCAGTAAACTGAGAAATAAAGTGTGTATACGGCAGGCTGGTAAAAGATTTTAACCAGGTTAATGCCCGGACTGCTGTATAAAGTTCAGCCTTTTCTTTTGGCTTGATTTCTTTGAGAATGTTATCCATTCGTTTTAGAAGAGATGCGCGAAGTTCTGTAGTTGCTTCCCGTTCAAAAGGAATCTGATAAGGATCTGCCTCTGCATTTATACTTTCTGTAATTCCGGGAGCAATAAACGCACCAAGGAAAACATAAAATTTTCCAGGATCGTCGTTCATTATGGTGATATAAGGTTTAAAAAAATCCGCCGAATTCTTTAATTCTTTCAATTTTTCAAAGAATAAAGAATGAAGAAGTCCATTTCCAACATCTATAATTCCCGGATGATTTTTATTAATTTTGCGGGCAAGATTATCTACTAAATCCTGGTTATACAGTTCAACCTTAGGTCGTTTTGTAAACAATGTTCTAAGCCATAAGAAAAATCTATATAAAAGAGATTCATTTCTGAGTTTTACTTCAAGGGTAAAATCATCGGCATCCTCTCTGGACGGCTGCAAAATAGGGAGTTCCTTTTCCCTGTTCTGATTTATTTTTGCAAGCAAGAATTTTCGTTCTTCCGCACTAATTCCAGCCACAAGATCATCAAACGAATTTTTATCTTCCGAACTAACCATAAGCGTATTATAAGATAATATATGAGTATTTTCCACAATTTTCGAATTACATTTTCTGTCAGGATATTCCTTGCCTTATCAAAATTTACTATAATAAAATCCATACATGGAATTAATTTTGCGATGGTTGAAGCTCTCAAAACCATCTTTCAAGGTCATTTCGACATGCTCAATGACCGCAAGTTAATGTCCTGAACGTTACTGGAGGCTCAAATAAATGGAACAAATTTCAAACAGCGATATTGTTCTTCAGATTCTTATTTCACTTGGAATCATCGTTATCTCTGCAAAATATCTTGGCACACTTTCCAAAAAAATTGGATTTCCTCAGATTGCGGGAATGATTATTGCAGGACTTTTACTTCGCTTTCTTCCGTGGTTTAAAAATTTCGGTGCAGATGAACCAGGAACTCTTTTTGGAGAAACAGATAAATTTATTTCCTATATCGCAGAAATTGGTGTAATTCTGATAATGTTCAGTGCCGGACTGGGAACAAATCTCAAGTCACTTATGAAATCTGGAATAAAAGCTACTGTAATCGCATTTTGTGGTGTAGCTGTACCACTTATCATGGGAACTATAATGGCTCTCTGCTTCTGGGGATTTGACGGCTGGAATACCCCAGAATTCTTCAAATCAATGTTCATAGGAACAATTCTTACCGCAACCTCAGTAAGTATTTCGGTAGCATCTTTACAGGAACTTGGAAAGCTTAAAACTGATTTAGGACAGACAATCGTAAGTGCCGCAATCATAGATGATGTAATCGGTATCATTGCACTCACAATCGTTCTTGGTATCAGTACCGGCTCAGGCGGAATAGCAACAATCCTGATAAAAACAATCTTATTCTTCCTTGCTGCAATCGTTACCGGTTATATACTTTTCAGATTATTCAAGTGGTACGACAGACGGCATCCGCATTCCAGAAGAATTCCAATCTACGGACTTGGAATTGCACTGATTTACGCCTATGCAGCAGAAAAATTCTTTGGAATCGCAGATATTACCGGCGCCTACATTGCGGGAGTTGTATTCTGCTCCCTTACAGACGCTCCTTACATGGAACAAAAAATTGATATCAATTCCTACATGATTTTCAGCCCTGTTTTCTTTGCAAGCATCGGATTAAAGACAGATCTTTCGGGAATGGACCTTTCCCTTCTTTGGTTCTGTATTGCCTTTGTTATCGTCGGCTGTCTTTCTAAAATAATTGGCTGTGGCGGAATTTCTCGTCTAATGGGCGCCTCATGGAAAGATTCCTACAAAATTGGTCTTGGCATGATGGTTCGTGGAGAAGTAGCCCTTATCGTAGCACAAAAAGGTCTTTCTGTAGGAATTGTAGAAAGCAAATACTTTACTCCGGTGATTTTACTGATAATCGTATCGTCAATGATTGTACCTATTTTGATGAAAAAAGCATTTGCCGGCGATGAAGAATAGAAAGATGAGGGTAACGGTTGAAATTTTTTGTAAATAACAATAACTCCACCGTTACCGCTAGTTTTTGCAGGCAAAAACTAGCAAGCAAAACGAAGTTTTACTTGCTCCTTCGTCACAAACAGCGTGTAGTGCGCTAGCGCACGATTTTACATCACCGCTATTGCAACTGGTAGCCAATTTTAATGGTGATTATGTTTTTTAACGGTTCTTCGATTTTAGGCCGGTTCCATAAATGTCACCGAGCCGTTCTCTTGTTGAACCTAAAACAAGCTTTCGCTTGTTTTTTAACGGTTCTTCTATCTTAGGCATCAATTTCTTCGGCGAGATGATGAACTATGAAATCTCGGCGAGCTGGGGTATTTTTGCCCATGTAAAATTCCAAAACATTAGGAACGTTCTTTAATGTCTGAATATTTACCGGAGTCAGATGAATTCCTACATCCTCGCTGTCGCCTTCCTTTCGTTCATGAATAAACTGACCGAATTCGTTCGGACTGATTTCTCCCAATCCTTTGAATCGGGTAGTTTCACAACCTTTTCCTAATTCTTTCTGCGCCTTGTCGCGGCTTTCTTCTGAATAACAGTATATTGTGCGGGTCTTATTTCGTACACGGAACAAAGGTGTTTCAAGAATATAAACATGACCTGTCAAAACCAGCTCTTCAAAATACAAAAGAAGATATGTCATTACAAGATTTCGAATATGAAAGCCATCGTTATCGGCATCGGTTGCAATAATAATTTTATTGTAGCGAAGACCTTCGACATCATTTTGAATTCCAAGACTGAACGTAAGATTTTTCAATTCTTCGTTTTCGTAAAGTGCAGTTTTTTTGCGCCCATACATATTTTCCGGTTTTCCGCGCAAACTGAAAATTGCCTGATAAGAAACATCTCGGGAACCGACCATTGAACCGGTAGCCGAATCTCCCTCAGTAATAAAAATCATTGAATTGGCGCCTTTTGCGCCGTCCTGCAGGTGATAACGGCAGTCCTTAAGCTTTGGAATTCTTAAAGAAACCGTTTTAGCAGCTTCGCGAACCTGTTTTGCAGTAACATTATTAATTTCATCGCGGGCCTTCATATTACGTATAATTTTTTCTTCAAGAGCACCTGCTACATCAGGATTATGTCTGAGCCAGTCATCTACAGCTGCCTGAGTTTCCTGAATAATTGGTCCGCGGATTTCAACATTTCCAAGTTTATTTTTTGTCTGACTTGTAAACATTGGATTATCAAGCCCAATTTTCAACCCGATAATAAGTCCGCAGGAAACATCCTTTTCGTCATAATTCTTTTTGAAGAAAGAATTAACACCTTTTGTAAAACCATCGAGGAAGGCCGTAACATGTGTACCACCATCTTCTGTAGACTGTCCGTTTACAAATGAATAAACAAATTTATCAAGACTGGCTGTATGAGTAAGAACAAATTCGAGATTATCGCCCTTGTAGCTGAACAGTTTGTAAACAGCATTACTTACGCCGTCCATTTCGTGAATCAAAAGATCTTCAAGTCCGTTTTCACTTACAAACAGATTCCCGTTGCAATTGATTTTTAATCCAGGATTTAGGTAAGCATAATTCCAAAGGCGTTTTTCAACCATTTCCATATTGAAATTGTATTTCCCGAACATTTCACTGTCCGGTACAAATTCAAGATAGGTTCCATTTTTTACGCCAGGCTTTGTATTTCCTATATGAGAAGATTTTTTTACACCGCGCTCATATTCAACAACGGCCATTTTGCCATCACGAATACTTGCTGCGCGGAAATAAGAAGAAAGCGCATTCGTAGCCTTGATACCAACTCCGTTCATACCAATGGCCTGTTTAAATACTGAATTATTATATTTTGCACCAGTATTTACATCGCTTACACACTGTTCAAGTTTTCCAAGAGGAATCCCACGACCGTAATCCCGAATTTTTACACGGCCGTCTTTGATTTCTATATCAATTTTATCGCCAAAGCCCTGTGAAAATTCATCTACAGAGTTATCGATTCCTTCTTTTAAGAGAATATAGATACCGTCATTTTCGTTTGTTCCGTCACCAAGGGAACCAATATACATACCCGGACGGCGTCTTATATGTTCAAGACCGTCCAGATGCAAAATTGCATTTTCATCGTACGCTACAGATGCAGTCTTTTTTGCAGCAGATTTTTCTGATACTTTGCTGATTGTTACTTTTTCTACAGTCTTTTTTTCCGGCTTCTGCGGAGTTTCGTTAACAGCAGCAGCTTTTGCAGCCGGCGCCTTTTTAATTGATTTTTTTTCCTCACCCATAAATTCTATTATACCGTAAATTCCTGGTTTTGCAAACAAGGCTTTCTATGATATACTTATGACCATGAATGAATGCAATAGTGCAATATTTTTTCCTCAGGCCGAAAAAATCTGCAGTGAGGTTTTTGAAAACCTTTCCGATAAACTGTTTATTAAGCTTGGGTTCCGCACTTTTGAAAACGATTCAGACACAGAATCTTCTCCATTCTATTCAGTTGTTCTTCAAAATCAAGTGACAGAAGAACTGAAAA